>JAIRMO010000092.1 GCA_031258625.1 Spirochaetaceae bacterium
CCTTGAAATCCGGGAGGACCGGCTGGCCTTTTCGGCGAGCGTCACGGTGAGGAAGAGCCTGGAGCTAAAGTACGAGGTGTGGTTCGTCAACGGCCCCACCCTGACCATAGACGCGGGAACCAGCCTGAACGGGAACAGGGGCCTATTCGCCGGAGATGGGGCGGCGTTTTATGGAAAGGCCAGTACGAGCGGGGGGTTCTACATAGGGAACCCGGCGTCGAAGGTAACCGTCAAACCCGGTAACTCGGTTTCCCGGTCCTTCTTTACCGGCGGCGGGACGGGCCTTATCACGGCGGGGACCGGCGCCATAGAGATAAGAAACCAGGGCGCCGGATCTGATGCCCCCCGCTATTACCGGGAAGGGTCGAGTCCCATCTGGGGCTATCTCAACTGGAAGCTCCCCTGAGGAGGAGAGACGTATCGGAATTTGCCTTCTCCCCTTTTGGGCGCATTTCCGGCGCAAAGCGCCGGAAACCGGGCTTTCCGTTATAATAAGGTTTAGCAGGCTTTACCTGCTAAACCTTATTCCACTCCAATCCCTTGCGCGTTCCCCGCGGGAGCCCTTTTCTCCATAAAAGCGCGTTCTTTTACTCAAAATGCGGAAAGTAAAAATTGTGGTTTTGCTCCCGGCCCCTTGTTTTAATACCGGGTTTTATCTATCTTAAAATATAAGGTTAATAGTATGCCGGTATTTTTAGAAAATGGGATAGAATTACATACAAAACGGGAAGAAAAATTACAGGAACCCGAAGAATTCCGGGTGATATTGCTGAATGATCACTATACGACCATGGATTTTGTGGTCGATATCCTGATCCTGGTCTTCCACAAAAACGAAAACGACGCGAACCGGATTATGATGGACATCCACCGGAAAGGCCGGGGTACCGCGGGGGTTTATTCCTGGGATATTGCCCAAACCAAGATGGAACAGGTCCATACTTTGGCCCGGGAAAACGATTTTCCCCTGCGGTGTATTATTGAAAAGGCGTAGCGGAAATCAACAACCTCGCCCTGAGCGGGGTATGAACCCTTCGCTACGAATCAAAAACGACCAAGACCCGTTCCAAAATCAACCGGGGTTCGGAACAGGCTCAGTTACCGTACTGAATTAAGCCGCCCCGATACTTCAAAACCATGTGGTTGTTTTTAGGTTGAACGAATTTTTTTTTAAACTGAGAATTACGGGAATAATTGAGGTTCCTGTAAAAAGGTGCTATATTAAAAGTAGGAGCAATGATATGAAAATCAGCCGTCATGTGCAGGCTATCATAAATGCCGCGTATAATGAGGCGAGGGTACGGAACCACGAATATTTGACCCCGGAACATATCCTATACGCGGCCCTGGCCTTTGATGAGGTGCAGGGGATTCTTTCCGCCTGCGGCGTTAATCTGGAACAGCTTAAACACGGAATGGAAAACTATTTTGAACAAAAGGTCCCGGTTTTGAACAATACGGAGCCTACCCAGACCGTGGGGTTTCAAAGCGTTCTGGAGCGGGCGGTATTGCAGACTCAATCGTCCCAAAAGGAAACCCTGGATGTGGCGGATATCCTGGTATCCCTTTACGACGAAGAGCGGAATTATTGCGCCTATTACCTCCGTAAAGTCGGGATAAAGCGGCTGGAACTTTTAGAGATTCTGTCCCAGGGTTTTGCCGATGAAGATGAGCGGCCCTTTAATTTCCATAAAATGGATAACCATATCCTGAACGGCATGGAAGAACCCAAAGAGGAGATCGCGGAGGAGGAAGTCCAAAAAGCCAAAACCGCTAAAAAAAGCGCCCTGGAACGGTACGCCACGGAGCTTACCACCCTGGCCCGGGAGGGCAGGCTGGAACCGGTTATCGGCCGGGAAGCGGAACTTGACCGGACGGTCCAGGTGCTCTGCCGGCGGCTTAAAAACAACCCGGTCCATGTGGGGGATTCGGGGGTGGGTAAAACCGCCATCACCGAAGGGCTGGCCCAGCGTATCGTGGCGGGAAAGGTGCCCCCCACCCTCAAAAATTTTTCCATCTTTTCCCTGGATATGGGGGCCCTGGTGGCGGGAACCAAATACCGGGGGGATTTTGAGGAACGGGTCAAGCGGGTTGTCGAGGAAATGCTCAAAAAAGAACGGGCCATCCTCTTTATTGATGAAATTCATACCCTGGTGGGGGCCGGATCCGTTTCCGGGGGCGCCCTGGATGCCTCAAACCTCCTGAAACCGGCCCTGACTTCGGGAAAGATCCGCTGTATCGGCTCTACCACCCATGAGGAATACGGTAAATTTTTTGATAAAGACCGGGCCCTCTCCCGGCGTTTCCAAAAAATCGATATTCCCGAACCTTCCGAGGAGGACGCCATAGCGATCCTCCGGGGGCTCAAGTCCAAATACGAGGATTATCACCAGGTGCATTACAGCGATGAAGCGGTGGAAGGGGCGGTGCGTTTATCCGCCCAGTTTATCACCGAGCGGCGGCTCCCGGATAAGGCCATAGATGTGATTGACGAAGCCGGCGCCTTTGCCCGGATTGCGGCTTTTAACGAGGCGGAGCTTCAATATGCCGATCCCCCCGGAGCGGGGCGGGAATATCACGAAGAAGCCGCCCTTCTTTCGGGAGAGTTTGGGGGAGGGGATTTCTCCGTCCCGAAAAAAACCATTCCCCGGGAGGATCCCGCTGTTTCCGCCCGGAAACCGGGCCATCAGGAACCCCCCGCCACCCTTCAGGAAGGGACCGTAAAAATTATCGAGATCGGGCTCCCCCTGATAGAATCGGTGGTTTCCCGGATAGCCCGGATACCGGAACGGTCCGTGGGGGGGAGCGAAAAGGACAAGCTCAGGGCCCTGGAGGAAAAGCTCCGGGAACGGATCTTTGGCCAGGATGAGGCGGTGGCGGCGGTGGTAAAGTCGGTGAAGCGGTCCCGGGCCGGGTTCCGGTCCGGAAATAAGCCGGTGGCGAATTTCCTTTTTGTGGGCCCCACCGGGGTCGGTAAAACCGAGTTGGCCCGGAGCCTCGCGGATATCCTGGGGATCTCCATGCACCGTTTTGACATGAGCGAATACCAGGAGAAACACACCGTATCCCGGCTTATCGGTTCGCCGCCGGGCTATGTGGGGTACGAAGACGGGGGGCTCCTCACCGACGCCGTCCGGAAACTGCCCCACAGCGTGGTCCTGCTGGATGAGATTGAAAAGGCCCATCCGGACATTTATAATATCCTCCTCCAGATCATGGATTATGCCACCCTGACCGACAACAACGGCAGAAAGGCGGATTTTCGGAACGTGGTCTTTATCATGACCAGCAACGCTGGGGCCCGGGACATTGGGAAAAGCCTTATCGGTTTTGGGGAACGGCTCATCGACGAAACCGCGGTGGACGGGGCTGTGGAACGGATCTTTACCCCGGAATTCCGCAACCGCCTGGACGGGGTGGTGCGGTTCAACCACCTTTCCCGGGAGGTTATGGTATCCATAGTCACCAAAGAGCTGGACCTCTTTAAGGCGCAGTTGGCGGATAAAAAGGTAACCCTGGAGCTTACCGAAACGTGTATCGATCACCTGGCGGAAGAGGGGTATAGCCGGGAGTTCGGCGCCCGGAACGTGGGCCGTATCATCGAAGACAAGATCAAGGGGTTTTTTGTGGACGAGGTCCTCTTCGGCGCCCTAAGCTCCGGCGGTTCCGCCCATGCCGACTGGCGGGACGGGGAATACCGGATCGAGGTGCTTTCTTAGGGGAAAAACCCGGGAGGTTTCGCTGAAGGGCTGGAAAAGAACCGGAGCCGATCCGGATTTCCCCTATCTTACCGAAGATAAACGTTTCTCTTTTCCTTCCCCGGAGGAAGCTCTCGATGGCATCGTGGCCATAGGGGGGAATCTCTCCCCGGGGATGCTCCTTTCCGCCTATGAACAGGGGATCTTCCCCTGGTTTAATCCGGGGGATCCCGTACTCTGGCAGTCCCCGGACCCCCGGTTTGTCATTTTTCCGGAAAAACTCCATGTCTCCGCATCCATGAAACGGCTCCTTAAAAAAGGTACATTTGAGGTGGCCCTGGACCGGGATTTTGCCGCCGTGATCCGCTCCTGTGCCGAAACGGAACGCCCCGGCCAGGAGGGCACCTGGATCACCGGCGATATGCTCCGGGCCTATACGGAACTACACCGCCTTGGCTGGGCCCATTCCGCGGAGTGCTATGTCGGAGGGAATTTAGCCGGGGGCTGTTACGGTATACGGCTGGGGGGGGTGTTTTTTGGGGAATCCATGTTCGCCCGGGTCTCCAATGCCTCCAAGGCGGCCTTTTTAACCCTGGCGGAGATCCTCTTTGCCGACGGGACGGCCTTTATCGACTGTCAGATCCCTACGGATCACCTCCGCAGCCTGGGGGGAACGGAGATAAACCGCCGGGATTTCCTGCGGCTCCTCAAAAACACCCTGGCCGAGCGCCGTCCGGAAGCGGATACCCAAACCCTGGATCGCCGGGGCAACTGGGGGGAACGGTACCATCGGTAAGAAAATTGGTTCACCCCGGGATCGCTCCTGGTTCTTAATTTTTGCCGAAAACCGGCTTTAAAATTTGACTTTCTGCAATTGCTTTAGTATATTAAAGGCGAGATTGTAATTTCAAAAGAGCGACTGCTATTTAGAGAGGGGTTTGTCGATTGTTTCCTAAGGTTCTATTTTTTTTCCTGGTTATTTTAGTTTTTTGCGGTCTTTTCGTGGCGGGATGCGACGGAATGTTTTTTTCGGATATAAAAGAGAAAGGCAGGGATGACGATATCCGGAGGCCTGTTCCGGAAAATCCTTCGACTCCGGGCACGACAACGCCTTCGATTCCGGGCGCGACAACGCCTTCAAATCCGCCGTCTCCGGCAGCTCCGACGTGGTACGTTTCCGCAAGCGGAACCGACTTCAATAATACCGGGATGGATCCCGCAAAGCCCTTGGCCTCGGTACAGACGGCGCTGAACCGTATAAAAACGATCTATAGGGGCAGAAAATGGCCGGCCGGTGAAAGCGCCGTCATTGTGGTCAGCGGAAGGATAAGCGGTTCCGGTTCCGGTATGTCTATGGTTGATGTTTCCGGGGCCGGGAATTACCCGCCTATTATCCTCAAGGGAGACCCCCTTCAGAAGGGAGTCTTAGACGCCAAGCGGAGCAGCAGCAACGAAGGCCGGGTTCTCTATATTGGGAACAATAAGGTAACTCTGGGCGACAACCTGACCCTCACCGGGGGATACACCGTGTGGGGCGGCGGGGTGTTGGTCGGTATCGCCGGTTCAGAGTCCGCAGGGGAGTTTGTCATGGCCGGCGGAGAAATCACCGGTAATGCAGCCCAGACCGGCGGCGGGGTTATGGTGTTCAAGGGCAGCATGACCATGACCGGCGGCATCATACACAACAATACCAATACCGACTATAGCAAGGTTCCGGGAGAGGGGGGAGGCGTCTATGTTAATGAGTATACATCCTTTGCCCTGTCCGATGGGACCATCCGCGAAAACGGCGGGGCGAAAACGGCGGCGGGCGGCGGGGTAGGCGTAAACGGGATGGGACTGTTCACCATGACCGGCGGGGAAATCCTCAATAACTCCGCAACCCAAAACGGCGGCGGGGTACGCGTATCGGGGTACGGCCAATTTATCATGTCCGACGGGACCATAAGCGGTAACACCAGCGGCATTGAAGGCGGAGGAGTCTCGGTGTCCGTCTACGGCGGAATATTCACCCCTACCGGAGGAACCGTCAGTGGGAATACGCCCTAGCAAGGCCGCCTGGCAGCCAGG
>JAIRMO010000205.1 GCA_031258625.1 Spirochaetaceae bacterium
GCTTATGCCTTTGCCCGGCTGCGGTTTAAGGGACGGAATTTCTGGTTCGCCGTGATGATCCTGACCATGATGCTGCCCGGACACGTAACCACCATTCCCCGGTACATCATCTTCCGTTCCTTCGGCTGGATCGATACGTTTCTGCCGTTCATCCTCCCTAAGATCTTTGCGACGGACGCGTTTTTTGTGTTTCTCCTGGTGCAGTTCATCCGCAGCCTGCCTAAAGATATGGATGAATCCGCCCGTATTGACGGGTGCGGAAAGTTCGGCATTTACATCAGAATTATCGTACCTTTGAGCGTACCCGCCCTTATTACCACCGTGCTTTTTACCTTTCTGTGGACCTGGGATGACTTCTTCAACCAGATGCTCTATCTCAATTCACCGGAAAAATACACCGTGCCTATGGGCTTACGGCTCTTTTTGGATTCTTCGGGGGTCTCCTCCTGGGGTTCCATGTTTGCTATGTCGGTTTTATCTCTGATTCCCTGCTTTATCCTGTTCTTCTCGCTCCAGAAGTATTTTGTGCAGGGAGTCGCTACGACAGGTATCAAGGGGTAGCCAACCCTTTAGGATATTTTGGAGGTAAACATGAAAAAAGGCATGTTTGTTTTGGTTGCGCTTGCGGTATCAAGCGCAATGGTCTTTGCCGGCGGCGTTTCTCAGCCTAAAGCAGGAACTGCCGCGGGTCCTGGAACCATACGTTGGTCTTTCTGGGGCGGGGAGGCCCGCATCAAGAACACCCAACTGGCGATTGACAAGTTCACCGAAAGTACGGGGATCATTGTGGCGGCGGAGCCTGCTCCCGGAACCGGGGATCATTTCAACAAATTCAAGACCCAGTTTGCGGGGGGCAATGCGGCGGACCTCATCCAATTGGGGGGTGATTTTTCCAATTTGCAGGTCGGCGATGATGTGGGGTCCGTTCTCCTTCCGCTCGACTCCTTTGTAAAGAGCGGGATCATCGACCTCTCTAAGGTGGACGCTTCGGCCATTACCGCCGGGACCGTGAACGGGGCGCTTTACGCCCTTCCCCTGGCGGCGAATATGCCGTCCCTGCTTTACAACAAGGCCCTGCTGGAAAGGGTAGGCGCTCCTTTGCCCAAGGTCTCCATGAACTGGGATGAATTTCGTTCCTGGCTTACCGCAGTAAAGGGAAAACTCCCCGCAGGGGTATACCCCATGGCGGATAACAGCGCCAACTCCGACCAGTCCTTCTTCTTCGCGTATTGGTGCGGCCAGAACAAGACCGTCATGTGGGACGGCAAGCAGACCCGCCTCACCGCTGGGGATGCCCAGAAATACTTCGACCTTTGGGCGGATTACCGCAGCGCGGGGCTTATTCCACCCGCGGAAACGGCGGCGGATTATTCAGAGACCAACGAGTCGTCTTCTTCCCTCATCGCAGGAAAGGTAGCGGTCTGTGTCATCTGGTCGAATCAGCTGCTCAATTACCAAAATGCCACAGAGGATGAGCTGGATCTCATTGAGATCCCCAATGCCGCGGTAACCAAAGCCCTCTGGGGCCAGATGAGCCAGATGATGTCCATCAGTAAGAACTCCAAGAACGCTGAAGCGGCGGCCAAGTTTATCAATTACCGGGTGAATGATACCGGGGTATGGAAGATCATGGGCGCTGATCCTGGTACTCCGGTCAACTCTGAAGGCAGGGCTATTGTTGCCACCACTCCCGCCGCCAAGAAGATCGCCGACTACTTGGATGTGGCCGGCGGCCACACCCGGCCTCGGGACCCCAATATGCCTGGGGACACCGAATGGAACAGCAGTTTCTTTCTGATCGCCCAGAACGTGGCTTACGGTAAGATCTCCAGTGCCCAGGCCGGCCAGCAGGTAATGGATCTTATCGCACGGCTTACCCGTTAGGGGCTGCCTATATTGAGGATAAGCCCCCCGTGTTCGATCTAAAAACGATCAAATGGTTTTGAAGGATACGGTCGTCTTATTTCAGTACGGTAACTAAGCCTGTTCCAAACCCGGTTGGTTTTGGAACAGGCTTTGGTCATTTTTTACCGTAACGTTCCCTTTTTCGCGGTGATTTTCACTTTTTTCAGAGAAAAAAGACGCCTAAAAAAGTTTACCGGCCCGTCCGACAGGCGTCCGATAAACGCATTTAAACCGAGAATTACTGCTATTGATAAATTCCCAATCCGGTGTTATACTATTTTAGAAAATTCTTGGAGATTTTTGTTTCCGGGGAATTCTAAAATATTTTTGTGGAGGAGTATTATGAAAAACACAGGGAGAGTATTGTTCGCTATGCTTATCCTGCTGGTTTTGGCCGCGGGTAACATCTGGGCTACCGGGAGTCAGCAGGCGGGTAACACGGTCTATGTTTTTGGGCCGACCCCGGATCACGGCTGGACCGGATCGGCGGCTCGTTTTGCAGAGGAAAAGATAGCCCAGTTAAACGGGTCGGGGGGAAAATACACCTATGTATTCCGGGCGGCGGGTTCTCCGGACGCCCAGATCCAGCAGATCGAGGCGATGTTGGCGGAAAGCAAAAAACCCGCGGGAGTGGTCATTCAGGCCAGCGACAATATGGTCCAGGCCGCGGTGGAACGGATCGCCCAGGCGAATATTCCCCTCATTCTGTTTGATCGCCTTCTTGACGGAACAAGCCCCCTGATCAGGGAAAAGATGCTTATCGCCATGAGCGCCGATAATTACGCCATCGGCGCGGGCGCCGCTTATTACATGGTGGAAAAGGGCCTTACCCCCGGGGAGGCGATCTGGGAGCTTCCCGGAGACAATTCCGCGGTAAGCGTTGAACGGGCCACGGGCTTCCGGGAGTTCCTCACGGGAACCCGTCCCTTTAATGATGATCAGGGACAGTCCCATACCATTGCCGCCAACAAACGGTGGACCGACGCCCAGATCCGCAGCGCCATTACCTCTTCACAGGTGGCCAATTGGTCCCGGGACAACGCCAAAACCTACTTTGAATCCTACATTACCGGTAAGACCCCCCAGACCATGGCAAAATGGCTGTGGACCATGGACGATGAGTTTGTGATGGGAATTCTGGAATTACTCCAGACTCCGGCCAAGGCCGCTGAAAACGCCCTTTTTGAATCCACCGTCAAGGTTATCACCGGCTGCGGCGGCCTCACCGCCCTCTACGACGTCATGGGCAGGACCAAGGCCGCCGCGGGGAACCAGCTCTACCAGGCCGATGGGGTGGCTATCATGAGCCCCACCTGCCGGCCCGGATTCTTTGTTGACGCCATCCAAATGATGGAAGACGCCCTCAACGGTAAGGATATTTCGGTCCATTACACCGATAAGGCCGCCAAGCGTTTCCATGAACCTCCCCATCTGGTGGATACGGCGAGTTGGGCGGCGAACAAAAACAACCCCAGTTGGCGTGGATTTGATTAACGGTACGATTTGATTGTATGCGAAGGGTACATACCCAAGAACCCGCCTTGCGGCGGGGGAGCTTCAGGGCGTTATAAAGGGTATGTACCCTGAGACAAATCAACATACCTCGCCCTTCATTCAGGACGAGGTTGTTGATGTAACAGAGAACCTCGCGGGCCTGCGGGGTTCTTTGTTGAAGGGGAAATTGCCGGGATTATCCGAAAAGTTTGAAAAACCGCCCGGATAGTTTCCTGAGTGTCGGCTACCCCTCTGAAACAACGGGCGATGGGGCGGCCCTTTTCGAATAAATTAAAGACTGAGGTTGCCGGTTCGACTTATAAGCCGCTTATGTTCATTTAAAGTTGGGCTTTTCAGTCGTTTCATGAGGACTTTATGATTGCGCTTTCAATGAAACACATTTCTAAATCTTTTTTTGGTGTGCCTGTCCTAAGTGATGTCAGTTTTGAGGTTGAGGAAGGGGAGGTCCATGCCCTGCTGGGCGAAAACGGCGCGGGGAAATCCACCCTGATGAACATCCTTGGGGGGGTGTATACCAAGGATTCAGGGACGGTGGAGGTGAACGGCGTCAACCTGGGAAACGCCTCGGTAACGGATTCGGAGAAGGCGGGGGTCGCCTTTGTCCATCAGGAACTCAACCTCTTTAATGATCTTTTGGTTTTTGAAAATCTCTTTTTAGGCAAGGAAATTCTCTACAAGACCCGGACATTAAACAAACGGGCCATGATCGCCCGATCCCGGGAATTGTTTGATGACCTGGGGGTAAAGATCAATCCCAAAGCCCTGGTGGCGGATCTGGAGACCAGCCAAAAACAGCTCCTGGAAATCGCCAAGGCCCTGGATGCCAACGCCAGGCTTATCATTCTGGATGAGCCTACCACCGCCCTTAATACTTCGGAAATCGATCACCTCTTTTCTATTATCAGGCGTTTGCAGAAAAAAAAGATCACCTTCATTTTTATCTCCCATAAGATGCCCGAGGTCTTTACCATCGCGGATCGCTATACGGTGCTGCGGAACGGTTTTTTTGTTAAAACCGGAAGGATCGGCGATACCACCCCCAAGGAGATTACAGTTTCCATGGTGGGCCGGGAGGTTCTGGACAAGGAAATATACGCCCGCCGGGATCTGGGGGAAGCGGTGCTGAAACTGGATAATGTTTCCGGCCCCGGATTTTACGACATATCCTTCACGGTACGTAAGGGTGAGATAATCGGCCTTACCGGCTTGGCCGGTTCCGGGGCCAGTAATCTGATTCAAGCCATGTTCGGGGTCATCCCCTTCAGCGGCGGGCAGTTTACCGTATTCGGAAAAGAAGCCCGCCATCACGGCATCCATCGGGCCATGAAGGTTGCCCGGATCGGTATGGTGCCCACAAACCGTAAGGAAAATTCAATCCTGCCGTTTATGCAGATATTGGAAAACGAATATATATCGGAACATACCCTGTCGGGCCGGATACAGCATATTTTTATAAAGCAGGAAGTGGCAAAATACCATCGGTACAAAGAGATGTTGAATATCAAGGCCCCTTCTTACCGGGAGCTTATCACCAGTATGTCCGGGGGTAATCAGCAGAAGATCATCTTGGCCCGGCTCCTCAATACAAACGCGGACATTTTTTTGCTGGACAATCCTACCCAGGGCATTGACGTGGGCGCCAAGGGTGAAATTTATAAATTGATTCTGCAATTATCCGAAGGGGGAAAGACCATCCTGGTTAACACCCTGGAAATCCCTGAAATTGAGAAAGTAGCGGATCAATGTATTGTATTTTATCATGGTAAAATCCACGCCATATTGGACAGAAACCATATTAATGAAACCACCGTCATGCTGCACGCTACCGGATCGGTGCCGCCGACCGGTGTGTCTAATGGAGTAAGAGATGAGTAATACCGACACCGAACCGGCGATTGTCCCTAAACGGGAGCATGTGGGAAACCGCATTCTCAGCCTTTGGGAACAATACAATTATGTGGTTATTTTTATCGCTATCCTTATTGCCTATGTGGTCGTAGCAAAAAATCTTACCTGGGGCAGCGTTATGTTGTTGCTCCGGCAGAGCGCGGTCATCGGTATTATGGGGTTCGGTATGGCCCTGGTTATTCTTGTCGGCGATATAGACCTTTCCATCGGATCCGGCCTGGTGCTGATCTCGGGACTGACGGTAATGGTTTTTAACGCCACGGGCAGTATTTTTATCGCCCTCCTCGCCTCCTTGGGGCTCGGCGTCGCGGCGGGTTTTTTTAACGGCATTCTGGTGGGACTCGCCAAGATGCCGCCCTTTATCGTAACCCTGGCCACGATGTTGATTTTCCGGTCCATGGCCCTTTATATCAGCCATTCAAGGCTCTACGAGCTTGATCCTTCCCAGGGTTCTTTCAGCTTGTTCCATTATCAGTTCGGTAATTCACCGATCCTGTCCATACCCATTGTGGGCGTCGTATTCCTGCTGGTGGCTTTTGCCTGCATCTATATGTGTACCTCCACAAAGTACGGAAAAAAAATCTATGCCCTGGGCAGTAATGCCAAGGCCGCAAAGCTCGCCGGTATAAACACCGAATGGCTCAAGGTTTCCCTTTTTGTCCTTTGCGGCCTTTTGGTCGGCTTCGCGTCCTTTATCAATGTCGCCATGAACCGGAGCGTCTCCCCCGCGACCACCGGGGTGAGTTTTGAAATGTACGCCATCGCGGGTATTGTCCTGGGGGGGATCAGTATGTCCGGCGGCAAAGGTAAGGTGGCGGGGATCATCTTCGGCACCCTGTCCTTTACTTTGGTAAGCCGGATAATCGACGCCTTTGAGTTAAGCACGGAGATCAACAATACCGTTAAGGGGGTTATCCTCCTTTTGGCCATTGCCCTTCAGATGATCAAAAAACGTTCAAAGGAATAGGTAACTTCAAAGGGCCTGGAGGGCCCTTTCAATGGTGTCGATGGCCGAATCCGGGGTTGAGGCCCCGGCGCTGAGGCCGACGAGGGCATAACGTCCGATTTCCCCGGGAATTTCCCCTTCGTTTTCCACAATCCAGGCGGGGGTACCCAAGGATTGGGCGATGGAAAGGAGCCGCCGGGTATTGGCGGAAGTTTTGCCCCCGGCTATGATCACCGCCTCTACCTGGCCGCAGAGTTCCTTCAGGGCGTTTTGCCGGTCCCGGGTTGCCCCACAGATAGTGTCAATGATTTTGAGTTTGGGGAACCATTTCCGAATCCCCTCCCCTATGGCCTCGTATTCATCGGCGGATAGGGTGGTCTGGGCCAAAAGGGCGGCTTTGGCGGCGGGGCTTTGGCGGCAGCGTTTCTCCGCCGCCGCTTCCGCTTCCCCGGGGCAGGCCGCCACCACACACCCCGGCGCGTACCCCGTGATGCCGATTACTTCCCCGTGATCTTTTTCACCGGCTAAAAAAAGGCAATACCCCGCCCGGGTTAAAGAACGGGCCTTCATTTGGCTTGCCTTAACCCGGGGGCAGGTGGCGTCCCGTATCCGGGCTCCGGCGGCAAGGAGTTCTTTTTCCACCCGGGGGCTTACCCCATGGGCCCGAATAAGGACCGTTGCTCCGGTAAGATCCCCCCGGCCCTTTTCGAGGATTTCTACCCCCCGGTCCTTCAAATCCTCCAGAACCTGGGGGTTATGGATCAAAGGGCCCAGGGTGTATACCGCCTTTGAACCGGCCGCCGCCTCATCCAGGGCTAATTTTACCGCCCGGCGCACCCCCATGCAAAAACCCATTACCCGGGCTTTGATTACCTTCACCGGCGGTCTTTGCCCCGGTTAAGCCTTTGACGGTATGGGCGCGGCTGCGGCGGTTGTTTTTTTTGTCCGCCGTTTAACGGCCGCCCTCTCCCAAAAACTGGTGAACCCAGAGGCGATAAATATGGTCGAGTAGACCCCGGAAACCATACCCACAAGGAGGGCCAGGGCAAAATCCCTCATCGAACCGGTGGTAAAAACAAAGAGGGAAAGAACCGCCAGCATGGTGGTTACCGTGGTGATGATGGTCCTGCCCAGGGTTTCCGAGAGGGACCGGTCCAGAATATTGACAAAACTATCCTCGGGATAGATCCGCCGGGTCTCCCGGATCCGGTCGAAAATAACGATGGTGTCGTTGATGGAGTACCCCAGGATGGTTAAGATAGCGGCGATGGTGGTGGTGTTGAATTCCATCCTGGTCCAGGTGATAAAGGTTACCATGACCAGGGCATCGTGGGCTATGGCAAGGACCGCCCCGATGGCGAATTGGGGCTTAAACCGGATCGACGAATAGATGAGGATCAAGAGGAGGGTAAGGCCCATGAGGAGCCCCGCCTGATCGGTTAACTGTTTGGAAAACCGGGAGCCCACATAATCGGATCGGGTAACCGCCACCCCGCCGGAGCCGAAATTCGTCTCCAGGGTGCTGATTATCTTTTCCGCGGGGACCCCCTCTTTGTTGTTTACCTCACTGTCCTCCATCCGGATCATAAACCGGCGCTCCCGGCTTTCCCCCAAGACCTGGACGGATACCGTTCCCAGGGAAAACAGGGCGGTCCTGACCTCATCAATGCCAATGGAGGGGGCGTTTGGGGGAAGATAATGAACCAGGTAGGGGACGGAACTGAGCTGGGGATTCCCCTGGGCGCTTTGAATCAGGGACAGGGACGGGATATTGCCCAGGGAAGGCTCCTCCGCCACCGCGAGGCCCTCCACGTTTTTACTCCGGATTCCCCCCAGGAGGGCGCCGATGGTCCCGTAATCGGCATAGGGGAACGAATGGGTCGTCCCTTCAACCCCGGAACCGGAGATAACGATATACACCCCGGATCGATCCATGGAAACCGAAGCGTTCCCCAACCCCGTATAGGTCAAACTAAAGGCGGTGGGGGCGAACTGCACTTCCTGAATGAGTCCTGCCTGGAAATCAACGCCCAGGTTAAACCCGCCCAGGATCACATAACCGATGATCCCCAGGATTATCAAAACCGCCGATATTACGGCGGCGGAGAAAAAGGCTTTGGAAAAATGCACGATACGTTTCATCCCTTGATCCTCCAACTGACGCGGACCTTTTTACTTCCCAGTACGTCCGTACCAAAATCAAATATAAGCCGGGATACAAAAAGGGCGGTAAACACCGAAGAAAACACCCCGATGGCAAGGCTCACCGCAAAGCCCTGGATAGGCCCGGACCCAAGCTGGGAGAGGAACAGGGCCGCGATAAAGGTGGTTATATTGGAGTCCATGATGGCCCAAAAAGCCTTATTGAACCCCGCGTCCACCGCCGCTTTCCGGCTTTTCCCCAGGAGGAGTTCCTCCTTCATCCGCTCAAAAATAATTACGTTGGCGTCCACCGCCATACCGATGGTCAAAATAAATCCGGCGATACTCGGCAGGGTCAGGGTAAAATTGAAAGCCGAAAGCACGCTAAACATCAGGTAAATATTGAGGATCTGGGCAATGACCGCGTTGATCCCGGCGATCTTGTAATAAAACAGCATGAAGATCATCACCGCCACGAGGCCGCCGATGAGGGCGTAAAGCCCCTGACGGACCGTATCCTCCCCCATGGAAGCCCCAATAGCCTGCTGGGTTACTACCTCCAGTTCTACCGGAAGGGCCGCGGTCCGCAGGGTAAGGGCGATGTTATTGGCCTCTTCCAGGCCGAACCCGGTGAGGCGTACCGCTTCCCGTATGGCGGTGGTAATGGTAGCCTGGGATTTAACCCGGTCATCCAATACGATGGCCAGGGGCTCCCCCACATGGGCCGAGGTAAGCTGATAGAAGATTTCGCCCCCCGCGGAATCCAGCATAAAAGTAACTTCCGGTTTACCATCCAGGGAATTCCGCTCCACGATGGCGCTTTGGATATGGTTTCCGTCCAGGCCCACCTCCTTTTTGATCGCCGTATACCCGGTAAATTCGTCAAGGCCGTATTGATCTTTGCCGTAGACCCCCCGGATAACCACATCGGAGGGGATGATGGTGGGATCCAAGAGGTTCCCCTCGGTATCAAAGGTCGTGGTGGGGTGGGAATTGTAATACGCGTTAAAGGCGGAAGACGCGTCGTTATCCACAAGATGAAAGGCCAAATTCCCCTTACCCATAATGATAGAATTGATCCGCTCCGGATCCGCGGCGCCGGGAATTTCCACGTAGATCTGGTCCGATCCCTGACGGCGGATAACCGGTTCGGTAAGGCCAAAACGGTCAATCCTGCTGTTAAGGACCTCCAGGGCCTGGTCCATCGCTTCGGTCCGGTCATCTTCGGTCAATGTCCTGCCAAGCCGCTCTTCCCGGGTAGTCAAATCGGTTTGCAAAACAATACTCATCCCCCCGGAAAGATCCAATCCAAGCTGAACGGCGTTTTTCTGGAGGTCCTTGAGATCAAAATACCGTTCCCGGTAATACGTTTCGAGAATATCCAGCGTTTCCTGTCTTCCTGAGAAGGAAGACAGCACCGCCTGGGCATCCCATTGGGGGGGAGCGGCGGTTTTGGCGTCCTTGCGGATCTTTTTTGCCTGGACTTCTAAAAATTTTAAACTTTCCGGTACTTCTTCCCCTGCCCGGGCAGCTTCAATCAGTTCCTGCAAATTCGCCCGGGCCGTTTGGGAGGCATATAATTTAATCTGCTCCCGGGAACCCAACGCCAGGGTCTGATCTTCTTTTTTTTCAAGAAAATACCAACGGATGGTAGGAAATAAAAAAACAAAACACACCACCATCGTTATAAGGATGATGAAGAACCGATACCGTTTACTCATGCCGCCACTCCACACATAACGTTTTTATGAATCCGGGCCTTGCGCCGGTTTTACTGGATAAGCCCGTTCCAAAACCCGGTGGTTTCGGAACGGGCTTTAAATTGAGGTCGTTTCAAAACTTCCGTCTTGAGACAACAACCTTAATTTGTTTCCGGGGTTTCCTCTGAGTCGTCTTCCGTTTTTGATCCATCCCCGGAGGATTCCGCCTTTTTGTCTTCGATTTTTTCTTTCTCGGCCTTACCGGCGGTCGCAACCGTGGAAATAGCGCTGCGGCTGAATTCGACCTTGGTGTTTTCATCCACCTTAACCACCACCGAAGCCTCCTTCACGCTCTGGATTACCCCGTGAATACCGCCGATGGTGACGATTTTATCTCCCTTTTTGATGGCCGCTAACATACGCTGGGTTTCTTTTTGTTTTTTATTTTGCGGCCGGATGATGAGAAAGTAAAAAATCGCGATGATCAGCGCAAAGGGTATCAGGGTGGTAAAAATGTCCGCGCCGCCCCCGGTTCCCCCAGGGGCCCCCATCAACAGAGAAAAAACAAAGGTATTCATACAATAACTTCCTTAAAAAACTGGATTGTTCAATACGGTATCATGAGGAGCGGATAATATCAAGGGGTAGTAAAAGATGTCCGGCAACACCCGGCCGGTTACCGGTTTAGGGAGGGGAATCGCTACCGTTACAAAACAATAGCCCGTTTTACCTCAACCGGGAAAACCCCAAAAAGACGATCCAGGGAAGATGCGGAGGTATACGCGGTTCCGGCGGCTTTGTTGTATAACTCCACCACAATGTCTATTTCTTCGGGGTTTTTGGAAAAAACCGCCGAAGAATACGCCGCCCGGAAAAGCCCTTTTTCGGCTAATTCCCGGGTTGAAAGGGCGCCATATCGTTTTTTTGCCTGACCATCCACGATTGCCGCGGGTCCGTCATAACCAATGGTAAAAATAAAATCCTTTCCGGATAACATATCCCGCCCTTTCCCGGTTAATCGGTGGGAGAAAAGTTGTCTTTTCCCACTCCGCAGAGGGGGCAGACCCAATCGGGGGGCAATTCCTCAAAGGGGATGCCCGGTTTAATCTCCCCCGCATTGTCTCCCTGGGCGGGATCATAAATATACCCGCATACATCACAAATATATTTTTGCATAATCATTCCTTATTTAAAAGTATATATTCTTTATCCGTTAAACGCCAGTGCTTTTTTATTTTTTAATTGGCGGTAGCGCCTAAAAGCGCGCTGTATTCAGCCTCGTAACGCCGCAGTTGGGGGTTTTCCGGAGCCAGCGCCAGGGCCTGTTTCAGGTAATACACCGCCCGGCGTTCATCCCGGCGGCGATGGTAAATTTCAAACATGGCGGTAAGGGCAAAAAGATTCCGGGGCTCCTCAAAAAGACTGGACCGGAGATCGTTCATGATTAATTCTTCATTAGTTTGCAGGCGGCTCCTGAGATAATAGAACCTGCTTTTTAAGGAACCCCCGGGAAGGGAATTGAGCCGGCTTTCTATCATTTGACTTGCCTCATTTAGCCTTCCTACACTAATCAGGGCGGAAATATAGGCCACCACCCCTTCTTCGTCGGCGGGATTCCGTTCGTAAAGCTCCTGGGCATAGGCCAGGGCTTCGGAATTATTCCCCAATCCCTGCTCAATCCGATAGGCAAAAAGCAGGTCCCGGGAAGAACGCCGCTGTGAAAGAAGCCTTTTTAAATAGGCTCCCGCTTCGTTCCAGGCTTCCCGGCGGATAGCGTCCTCTACCTCCAGGCTTACCACGACTAAGGAGGGGGAGTCCTTTTTTAAAAGCCCCTGGAGCAGATTCCGTCCTTCAGCCTGATCCTCCGGCCGGACGGATCCCATGAGAAGCCGGGTCGCGTAAACCGCGGCTTCCTCGTCGTCGGGGTTGACCCTGAGGATGGCTCTGAGGTAGTTCAAGGCGGCGTCCCGGTTCCGGTACCCCTCGGACTGAACCCGGGCCCGGAGGAAAAGGTACAGGCGGTTATTGACATTTGCGGCGGCGTAGAGATCCAGGGGCGCCTGGGCCTGGAGAAACTGTCCCCGCTCAACTAAAACATGGGCCTGCATGAGCAGAAATTCACTGTCCCGGTTGTTCCGTTGCAGTATTTCCGCGACGGCCCCCTCCGCCCGGGACCAGTCCCGGTTGTGATAATAGGCCAGGGCCATCTGCCGTTTTATGGCAATATTGTCGGGATAGCGGATAACCAGATTCGAAAGCACCCGGAAGGCCTCCTCGTTTTTCCCGGAGGCATTCATAATACGGGTAAGACCGAGAATCGCGGGGTAACAATCCGGGGATAATTCATAGGCCAGGGAATATTCCTCCGAAGCCTCGGAAAGACGGCCTAAACGTTCATAGGCTATACCCAGAAAATAGGAGGCCAGAACCGCATGGGAATTGATCTGTTTTGCCCTTTGGAGATCCGGTATGGCCCGGGGAAATTCTTTTTCCTCCTCCGCCGAAAGCAGGGCAAAAAACGGGAGGATGTGTTCCAGGTAATCCTTAGATTCCGGGGCGGGGGGAGTGTATTTCCCCTGTTCCGCGTCTCGAAGTATCCGGGCATACCTATGGGTCTGGGGCGGATCCAAAAGGGGAAGGGGGGTTTGCATATCGGGGTATATTTTTTGAATCGTCGTCACGATCACCATGTTCATTGCCCTGCCGAATTCGGCGCTGCCCAGGTTCCTGGTACGGATCAGATCCAAAGCCTTAATAAGAAACGACGGGGTTCCTAATTCAACCGATGACCGGATCTCAGCGGCAATCCCCCTGGAGGAATATCTCGGACTGACGGATATGCCGGTATGGGACGGGGGGCTGCCCGCCGGCAGCGGCGTGATACCGACAACCCGGGCGTTTCCCCGGCAGGAAAAGACAAATATGACTAAAACAATCAACATCATTCCAAAACGCCGGGAGGATTTTTGGGGGAGAAAAAGGCCCGTCATTTTACGTCCTCAGGCTTACCTTTGGTCCCCAGGGATACCAGAACCAGGATAACCCCCGCCGAAACCACAATCAGGGGCCACCAGTGAAGAATAAATTTTTTAAAAGTAAACTGAACCACATCAAAGGAAAAGACAAGGAGCAAACACCCCAGGACAATAAAGGCCAGGGATGATACCACATAACCTATCTTGATTGTCCCATACCGATGCCAGCCCGCAGGAAACAGGGCGAGTCCGGTAAAAATCGAAAAGAAAGGCCATACCTGGGAAAAATTTACGGGGATAATCCGCAGGGTAAAAAAAACCAGAAAAAATCCCAAAAGGATAAAAAAAGCCGCAAAAAAAAGATAGAGGGAACGTTTATTCAATTTTAACGCCAGAACGGCGCAGAGAACACCGATAATAATAAATGAGAAGGCGATAAAGACGGAGATCCGAAAGGTACCGGTCCCCAGGAGAAAGACGCTTCCCAAAATCATAAGCAAGAGACCGCTGAAAAAAACCAAACGGGCGATGAGCCGGCGGATTGCAATCGAAGCCATATATTAAATTATAACAATATACAACCGGTTTTGCCAAGGGGAAATTCCCTTGTCAATCGCTCCCTTTCATGATAGGATGGACTGGTGAGAATCCATTGTTTTCCGGAAAAACAACAAAAAAAATTGAGGCTTTTTCAAAATGTCAAATTTTGAAAAAGCAACCGCGGATTTAACAAAATCGGGCGGATTGAGTTCCGGGTCCGGTTTTTCAGAAGTTTTTTTCAACGGCAACAGGGGGTTGAAAAGGGCTCAATGGGTCTTTTTATGGATGTTTTGTACGGGAAGCGTCTTATTAAGCTGTTTCAATAATAACCCCGGTAATACCGAAGGGATCAATGGATATTATACGGCCGGACCAAAAGACAATCAAACCTTAAAGACCCTTTTTGAACTCTTGGCAAAGGAGACAGAGCCGGGAACGGAACAGTTTTCGGTGATCCGGGAAATTGCCGTGGAATATATCCGGCTTAAAGAATACGGCAAACTGATAAATTTTTTAAATTTCTGGACCGATGCCCACCCCGACGATACCTACAACGCCTATTATTTATTATTAATTGCCTATGCCTATATGCAACAGGACGCCCATGCCGTAGCGGCGCTGTATTTTAACCGGATCATAAAAAATTATCCCGACCTCACTATCCGGGAAGAATCTATACATCTGGCATCCCTCAGCCAGTTGATCAGCCTGGTGGAGGATCCTGAACAGCGGGTCTGGTATTATGAGGAACTTATTTCCCGTTTTCCCGATAAAATAGATCTGGGGGTGGCCTACTTCCAATTAGCCCAGGCTTATGAACAGATCGGTGATTGGAACCGGGCCATAAAAACCTACACCAATTTTTTACCCTACAACGGTACCATTGTGAACGGTTTTGCCGATGCCTATACCTACGCGAAACAAATCGTGGATTTTTATAACTCCCCGAAGGATTGGACCTTTGAAAACATCAATACCCTGATTGCGGCCATAAAAAGCGCTCTGGATTCGGGAAGCAGTTCCCGGTTATGGAGCTACCGGGCAAAGGTGAATTTTTTCGCCCGTTCCTGGTCCCAGGAGGCCGCGGATGATGCGGGGATGGCGGAATTCAGCATCTCCGAATTCATGCGGGACACCCGGATCTTTTATGCCTCAGAATTGGATGCCGCTTCCAATGCCAATGAGGCCTATTTACGAACCTGGGGATGGTCCCAGGGCATCCCTACCTGGTACCTGTATTTTAGAAAGATCAACTTCCCCCTGGATCCTGATATTCACGGACGATGGGAATGGGCGGGGGTATATTATGGAGAAAAATTCTGATGAACCTTCCGGTCATTTTGTTTTGGAGAAAAAAAATCCCCGCCGGGGGGGGGCTCCTTTTTCTCCGGCTCCTGGGTTTAGCCTTAGTACCCCTGGAGGCGGAGACGGTCCGGGAACTGCCGGTTTCTATCCAGGAGGCGGTTCTCCCGGAGCAGCCTGAGCCGGTAATCGGGGATCGCCCCCTGCGGCAAAACGGTTCGGCCGCCGCCCGGCCGGGCAGATTTCTCTCCCACGAGGGAGTAGTCCTTCCCTCCATACCGGGGATAGAACGGGAATTAACCCAAAAGTATATCCGTCAGTATTCAAATCCTGGGGGAATTGAATGGCTCAACGGGGTTATAAAACGGGGAGGTCCTTATTTGGCCTTTATCCGGCAGGAGATAGCCCGGCGGGATCTTCCCCCGGAATTTCTCTACCTTCCGGTGATTGAGTCCGGCTATACGGTTTCGGCAAAAAGCAGGGCCGGCGCCGCGGGGCTTTGGCAGTTCATGCAGAACAGTATGGCGCCCTTTGATATGCGGATAACCGATTTGTTGGATGAACGGATGGATTTCTGGAAGTCCACCATCGGAGCCCTCCATAAATTGGAAGAAAATTACGGGTATCTTAAGGACTGGTCCCTGGCCCTGGCAGCCTATAACGCGGGACTGGGAGCAATACGCCGGCTTGTAAGCCGGACGGGGATCGCCGATTATTGGATCCTGGCTGAACAGAAACAGTTTAAGAGTGAAACCGTCCAATATATCCCCAAGTTACTCGCCGTTTCCTATATCCTTTCCAATCCCCGGCGTTTCGGCCTGGAACCGCTCTGGGCGGAGGATCCCCAATGGACAAAAGTTTCCGTAGGAAGAACCGTGGATGTGGAATTATTGGCGGAACAGGCGGGGATAGACCCCCGGAAACTCAAAGAGGCAAACGGGGAACTCCTCCACCGGATAACCCCCCCGGATCCTCACTATGAACTTAAGGTTCCCGCCGCCTATGCCGGGGCAATCACCGCGGTTTTGGATCGGAAGGACCTGGGCCTGATCAAATATTATAGTTATAAGATCAAATCTGGGGATACCCTTTCGGCTTTAGCCAAACATTACGGTATATCCGTGGATCAGATCCTCTCTTTTAACCCCGGTATCCAAGAGCGGTTCCTCAAAATCGGTTCCCAACTGCTTATCCCCGCGTTTAAAGAGATTGAGCCTTATACGAAGGAATACGCGGCGCCTTCTTCCCCGGCTTTTACGGAAAATTACCTGGTAAAACGGGGAGAAACCCTTTGGTCCATAGCGCTGGCCCATAATGTGGACCCGGAAGCCCTCGCGGAAGCCAATGGGATGTCCTTAAATGATATCCTCCGTGAAGGAAGAATCCTGAAAACGCCGATAAGATAGGGGTATGAAAAAATTTATTGTATGGATTTTTTTCTTTCTTGTAATCCACCGGGGGGGCGCCGAAGACGCAGGGGCGGATATCCGGGGTTCCATCGAATGGGACCGGATGGAAATTAACACCACCCTAACCGTGAACTTGTCTTCCGCGGGGATCCGGATTCCCTTGGGAAGATCCCGGGGGGAGGAGATCCTCACGGTCGAATATCCCCGGTTGATCCGGCCCTATCTGTTGTCCCTCCCCGTGGATTCCTCGGGAACCTTGGAGGATATGATAAACCGGGGGGAATTGCCCCTTTCGGATATCGGCGGTTTTATCCGTTCCGCCCGGCAGGTTCCCTCCGCTTTGTCGGCGGACCTGGTTTCCATATCCTCCCAACATACCCTCAACATGAATACCATCGGCGCCGCCTTTATCCGCCACCGGCGTCCCGCGGAAATTAAGCGGACCCTTACTCCGGCCTCCGTGAAGGCCTATACGGGGATCATCATTATCGCGGATAACGAATTGCCGGTCCACGGAAGAAACATCCGCTCCCTTCCCCTGCCCTGTCTTTTCCCTAAAATTTGGGATACCGAAATGAACCTGATATTCGAGCGGAATATGCTGGAACCCGGGGTAGGTAAAACCACCGGGATGGTCCGTTATGCCGCCGAAAACGCCATATTCCACCCTACTCCTTCGGGCCTTGAGGGGGATCTTTTGGATTTGGTGGGTCCCAATCCCCTGCGGATCATCGCCCGGGGGGTCTTTGGGATCCGTCCCACGGACCCGGTCATAGACCGGGAAGACGCCCTCATCATCATTTCTTCCGAAGAAAACCGGAGACTCCTCCGGGAAGGGAAGGTCGTTTTGATCCTCCACCGGGATGTCCTTAAAACCCCCTTCGGGGGGGGTAGCCCATAGGCGTTTACTTAAACGCAAGACTGGAAGCATTAATCCGCGGATTAACGCTGATTTTAGCCTCTTTAATCCGTGAAAATCAGGGTAACCGGCGGACTTTTTCCGCACCGTATACGCATAGCGGGTCCGCCCCCACTCCTTGCATAAATATACGTAAAGGGTCAGACCCCAAACGTATATTTATGCAATCCCCGCCCTCAGAGGGGGT
>JAIRMO010000032.1 GCA_031258625.1 Spirochaetaceae bacterium
GCCATGGAAGAGCAGAGTGTGGGGAGCCGGCAGATTCTGGAAGTAATCGGCCAGCTTAACGAAATCACCCAAATGGTAAAGGGCGGCTCCGATGAGATGCTGGAAGGGAGCCGGGAGGTTATCACCGAAGGGAAGAACCTGGAAATGGTAACCCAGGAGATCACCAGCGGGATGAACGAGATGGCCACCGGCGCGGAGCAGATCAACGTGGCGGTGACCAGGGTGAACGAGATCAGCGAAACCAACAAGGAAAGCATCGATGTGCTGGTCCGGGAGGTAGGCCGCTTCAAGGTTGAGTAAGCCCTATAAAGCCGGAGCGCCGGCCCGTCAACCGGCGGAGGCTCATTGAAATCAGCCCCTTACCCCACCTTTTCTACCAGTTCCGTAAGGAGGGGTATAAGCTGTTTCTTGCGGGACACCACCTCTTTCAGCATGTAGATCCCCCCCTCGGTAACGGGAAAGTTGATATGGCTGGTGAAGGATTTTTTTCCGGCAACAAAAAGCAGGGAATCGAGTACGGTTACATCGGTTACGAGGAGGGCGGAGAAAAGATGATCCTTCGCGGCCTGGGCTTTTTTCAGGGAGGCGGTGATTTCGGCCTGCCGGGCCACCAGCGCATCAGGATTATCGGTCTCGATCTGGCTGACCGAAAAAGTCATGCCCCGTTCGGTGTATTCCTTCATGTCCAGTTTGATCAGTTCTTCCCCGGCCAGGGAATTGACCTGATTCGAGACGGTCTGTATATCGTTCCCCAGGCTCTTAATGTCCAGGCCGGTAATTGAAACAAGGTACTCGGCGGTTTCTATGTCCGTTTCCGTCGTAGTTGCCGACTGCAAAACCAGGGTGTCCGTAATAATTCCGCAGAGCAAAATTGAAGCGATCCCTTTTTCCAGGGGGACCTTCTGTTCCCGGTACAGGTTGGTAATGATGGTACAGGTGGCTCCCACCACCCGGTTGATAAAGGTTATGGGGTACCGGGTGGAAAGATTCCCCAGCCGGTGGTGGTCTATCACCTCCAGGAGCTTGTAGTTTTCGATTCCCTCAATGGCCTGGCCCGGCTCGTTGTGATCCACCATGATCACCTCAATGTTCGGCTCCTTGATCAGGTCCCCCTCAAAGATGACCCCCTGTACCCTCCCCTCGTCATCGGCTACGGGCAAACAGCGGGAAGGCGCCTTGGTAATGATCTCCCGGAACTTCCACACCGGATCGTTGAGCCGGATCAGGGGGACGGCGCGGTCCCCCAGGGTGCTTACCGGTACGGAATAGATGATCAGCATCGCCGTGGAGGAGGTGTCAAAGGGACTTATCAGCACGGTAACCTCGTTTTTTTCCGCCAATTCCGTCATTTCCCGGGAAAGGGTGTTCCCGCCGGAGAGGATCAGCGCCCGGACGCCCCGCTCGATGCAGCATTTCTGGATATCCCAGCGATCCCCCACAATCACCAGGGCATTATCGGCGCCCTCCGCTTCCAGGTGGCTTTTGAAATGCGCCGTATAGGATGCCGCCACCACGATGGGGGACTTTCTCAGCTCGGCGCCGTTAAAAAGGGTAACCGGCTGGGCATGGATGGTTGCCGCCAGGTGATCCAGGGTAAGGGGAAAGGAGGATTTCTTCCGGGGGTTGATATGGGTGATAATATAACGGCTAAACCCCTGGTAGTGGAGCATACTCCGGTAGATCCCCTCCCGGTCCACAATGGGGAGTACCTTGGAATCGCCCTTTTGCATCAGCTCCAGGGCTTCCCACACGCTGGCATCCTCTTTGACCGTTACCGCCTGCCCGGAAATATAGTACTTCGCCTTGGGGATCAGATCCGGCAGATATTCCGGTACCAGTACGCCGAAACGTTCAAAGACGTATTCTGTCTGGGGGCTTATTTTCCCCGCCCGGGCGGCCATAACCCTGCTTTGTCCCTGGATCTGCTTGAGCCGGGCATAGGCGGCGGCGGAAACCACAGAGTCCGTGTCCGGGTTCCTGTGCCCTATTACATAAACGGTTTTCTCCATATCTGTACTATAACATGATACATACTTTTTTTGTAGAGTTTTTTTTCCCCACCAGTGGGGGGGGGCCATAGGCCCTTTTAGGCCCCCGGCGCGCGGCCCCCTTAGAATACGCGGCTCCCTCCTTCGCCCGCTGGCGGTAGGCGAAGGGGGGAGCGGTTTTTTCTCCCCCGCGCCCCGCTTTGGGGGCCTAAACCCCCCTATGGGGGTTTTGTTCTTTTCCCTTTTTATTTATAGTAGAAGTATAGTGGCATACATAAAAAACATATTTGATAAAAATTTTCTGGAATACGCGTCCTACGTTATCAAAGACCGGGCCATCCCCGACCTGGAGGACGGGCTTAAGCCGGTACAACGGCGGATTCTCCATTCCCTTTTTGAGATGGACGACGGGAAGTTCCACAAGGTGGCCAATGTGGTGGGCCATTGTATGAAGTATCACCCCCACGGGGACGCTTCCATCGGTTCCGCCCTGGTGGTACTGGCAAATAAGGAATTTTTTATCGATAGGCAGGGGAATTTCGGGAATATTTTTACCGGGGACGAAGCCTCCGCGGCCCGGTATATCGAATGCCGGGCGACCTCCCTGGCCAAGGACATTTTTTACAACCCCAAGCTGACCCCCATGGCGGATTCCTATGACGGCCGGAACCGGGAGCCGGTCCTCTTCCCCGCCAAGATACCGGTGGTCCTGGTCATGGGCGCCGAGGGGATCGCCGTGGGGATGTCCACCAAGATCCTGCCCCACAATATCATCGAGGTGCTGGAGGCGGAGAAGTCCTGCCTTTCGGGGAAAAAATTCCAGCTTTACCCGGATTTCCCCACCGGGGGCCTCGTGGACGTGTCCGATTACCGGGACGGAAACGGCCGGGTCCTGGTCAGGGCAAAACTGGACACCTCGGATCCCAAACGGATCCTGATCCGGGAACTCCCCTTGGGCAGTACCACCGAAAGCCTCATCAACAGCGTGGAGACCGCAGCCAAGGCGGGGCGGATAAAGATCCAGTCCATCAGCGATTTTACCACCGAAAAGGTCGAGATCGAGATCAAACTTGCCCGGGGGGTCTATTCGGAAGAAACCGTCAACGCCCTTTTCGCCTTCACCGAGTGCGAGCAGTCCATATCGGTAAACCTCCTGGTCATCCGGGAAGGCCTCCCCACGGTAATGACCGCTACGGAGATCGTAAAGCACCACGCAAAGCAGCTGGTGAAGATCCTCACCAGGGAGCTGGAACTGGAAAAAAAGGAAGCCCTGGACAAGCTCCACCTCCGTACCCTGGAACGGATCTTCATTGAGGAACGGATCTACAAGGGGATAGAAAAAATGAAGACCGCCGACGGGGTAACCAAGGCGGTACTGG
>JAIRMO010000108.1 GCA_031258625.1 Spirochaetaceae bacterium
GATTTATGTATTCACTCATTCCTCTATTTTAGCGTACTTTGATGTGGGGGAACATATCCCCCACACCCCCAGAATCACGCCGCAGAGCGGCGGGGAATTAAACCCATAGAGATTAAACCGGCGGATGGGCTGGAACTTCCGGCAATCATGAAGTGGCTGAAACAGGTGTTTGCCCAGCGGTACAACCGGGCGGAGGGCCGGATCGGGCATATCTCTGGGGGGACCGGTATGGGTCGCGGATAGTGGAGGGGCCTCCGGAGGAGGAATCCGAAACGGGGCGGGAGGATTCGGACATCAGGGTCAGACCTCGGTATGGGGAAACGGCGCTTCAAACCATTTTTCCCTTCATATTCCCCCTCCTCCCCGCCCCTGTGCCCGGATAAACAACATCAATCCGCCCCGGATTCCGAATTGGCGCCCCTGTCCTCCCCAAACCGAAAACTTCTCGGGGAAAGATCCGCCCTGAAACGGGTATTATAGATCTGAATTGTGGGTCAAGTTTAGCCTATGGGGGCGGGAACACACACCTGCCCCCGGTAGAGGACCTTGGGATAAACGGTGATCCCCAGCTTTTTTTCCAGCCGGGCCAGGTGACGCATCTCCTCCTCGTCGCCGATGGTGATCATGATTCCCCGTCTGCCGGCCCGGCCGGTACGGCCCGCCCGGTGGACATAAGGGCCCGCTTCCACGGGCACATCCAAGGCGATCACATGGGTGATGCCGGGGATGTCCAGCCCCCGGGCGGCAAGGTCGCTGGATACCAGTACCGTAATTTTTCCGGAGCGGAAACCGTCTATGGCCTCTTTCCGGTTTTTTTTATCCATGTCCCCGTACAGACCCGCCGCAGGGACATGGTGGTATTGAAGCTGGGAAACAATATTCCCCGGCTGTCCCCCGCCGCCTGAAAAAACCAGGGCCTTTTTCGGTTTTACCGCCCCCAGCAAAGAACGGAGGCTTTGGATCTTCCGCCGCCCCTCGGAAAAAAACGCCCAGTGTTCTATCCGGTCCCGAAGGATCTCCTCATCGCCGGCCTCCTCAAACAGGACCCCCTCACCCATAAAGGGCAAAAGCAGGTCCCGGTTTTTTGGAGATATGGTAGCGGAACAGGCGGCGGTCTGCCTGTTCCGGTTTATAAAGCCCAACAACTCCCGGGTGTCGGCGGCAAGCTCCTCCGCGAAAAGCCGATCCCCCTCGTCCAGGACCAGCGCCCCGAGGCTTCCCAGTTTAAGCTTTTTCATCCGGGCCAGGAGCAAAAGACGGCCGGGGTTCCCCACCACCACCCGGGGCCGGTCTTTTTTAAGGGCCCCTATTTGCCGATCCAGGTTGGCGGAACCGATGAGGAGGTTCACCTTAACCGGGGGTTCCCACCCTTTAAGAAGAAAATCCGCCTCTTTTTTTATCTGGGAACATAATTCCAGGGTGGGGGCCACCACGAGGACTTCCACCCCCTTTCCCCCCTTACCGGGCTCTTCCCCCTCCCCTGCCCCGCCGGAGCTCAAAAGGGTCTGGAACAGGGGCATGAGGTAGGCGAAGGTTTTGCCCGTCCCCGTGGCGGAACGGAAGATAAGGTTCTGCCCGGCAGCCAGGAGAGGAATCACCCGTTTCTGGATCTCCGTAGGGACGAGGATGCTCCGCCCCTTGAGGTTTTCAATAAAACGGGGGGACACCCCCAGATCCGCGAAGGAGGCCATCACCGGATCCCCGCCGCATTCCGGGCCGCCTGTGAATTATCTTTTCCGGTATTTTTCATACAACGCTATCATGGAATCGATAAACCGGTCCACCGAATAATTGTGGGATATGGTTTCGGATCTTTTTCCCATCCGCGCCCGTAAGGCCGGATCTTCCAGGAGAAGGACGGCCTTTTCCCAGAGCATGGTATCATCCTCCACGGCCCAGCCGTTTTCCCCGTTGATCACCATATCCGCAATGCTGATATCCGCCGCCGCCACCACCGGGAGCCCCGACGCCATGGCCTCAATAAAGGTGATGGGATGAACTTCGCTGTGGGATGCGCTCATAAACAAATCTGAAACCGCGTAAACCACCCGCACCTCATCGGGCCACCGGAGGTATCCGGTAAAAACTATGGCGTCCCTGAGCCCCAGATTGGCGCTGCAGCTTTCCAGTTCCCGCCGGTCAGGACCATCCCCCACCAAAATCAACTTGGTTTTGGACCGCCGGGCATGGATTTCCTTAAAATTTTCCAGCAGCCGGTCCACATTTTTTTCCTGGCCCAAGCGTCCCACAAACGTAATTACCTCATCATCCGGGGCAATGGAGAACTGTTGCCGGAATTCCCGGGCTCCCCGGTTTATCCCATCGGACCGCTCGTAAAAGCTGGAAATGTTTATGCCGTTGGGAACTATCTCAATAGGAGGCCAGGCGTATTTAACGCTGTCAAAATAGTCTTTTATTTTCCTGGAGGGAGCGATAATGCAGCTCTGTCCCCTGAGTACATTTTTTAAAAGAACGGACAGGTGTTTTTTTAAAAACAACTCCAAGAGCAGGGGGACATAATACAGATAATCCTGATAATAGGTATGAAGGGTATGTATCGAAGGAATAGTAAGCTTTTTGCTGACCCGCCGGGACGCCAGAAGGAGGCTGAATTCGGAATGGGTATGAATGATATCCAGATTCAGGGGCCGGGCAATGTCAATAAGCTGCTTTTCAATAAACAGCCCAATCCGGTGCTGGGGTTCGTTGGGGAACTGAATAGACTTGACCCGGAAAACTCCCGGTTCATCAACGGCATAGGGATGTTGAACGGTAAACACGTAGGCCCGGTGCCCCCGTTTCTCCAATTCTGTCTTTAACGTTCTTACCACCGTAACTACCCCGTTAACCTGGGGCGTATAGGTATCGGTGAAGATACCGATGTTCATACTGCTTTCCTCTGTTCTAAGTATAACATATCAAGGACTTTTTTGGAACTAGGGGGTCAGTCACCGTTTACGGTTACAAGTTACGGGACACCATAGGGGGTTTCATACCCCCGGACTGTGTAAAACTCAGAAAATCGAAATTATACCGCTACATATAGCGGCATCATGCCATATAGAGAAGCAAACAACACTATATGCACAAAAGACAATGAGTTTTGACACAGTCTGCCCCGTCGAGGGGGGGGGAACTGCCCTCAGGGGTTAACCACGTTTACCGGTTTCCCGGCGATAAAGGCCCGCAGGTTATTCACCGCTATGTCCATCAGGCGCTGCCGGCTTTCCCGGGACGCCCAGGAAATATGGGGGGTAATAATGCAGTTCTTCGCCGTGAGCAGGGGATTAACGCCTTTTATCGGTTCCGTGGAAACAACGTCCAGGCCGGCGGCATAGACTTTCCCGCTGTTGAGCGCGTCGGCCAAATCCTGTTCCACGACCAGCGGTCCCCGGGAATTGTTCAATATGATAACCCCGTTCTTCATTTTGGCTATGGAGCTTTTGTTGATTATGCCCTGGGTTGAGGGAAAAAGCGGACAGTGCAGGGCAATTACATCCGACCGGGC
>JAIRMO010000172.1 GCA_031258625.1 Spirochaetaceae bacterium
TATCAAATAAACGAGATTATGAACACATTATTGAATTTTATTGTGAATCCAAATATCGGTAACCCGCATGATCAGCGTGGCAAGCCTCCCTCCAAAGTAGCCCGCAAGGAGTCCCAACGCGCCGCCCAGGGGAACCACTACCGCCAGCACCCCCACCCCCATAGTCAGGGCCCCCCGAAAGGCGAAGAGGATCCGGCTTAAAATATCCCGGCCCATGGTATCGGTACCCAAGAAGTATTCGGCGCCGGGTGGGCGGCTGGCCTTCTTGAAATCCACAAAAGCCCCCGCATGATCCGGGTGGGGCGCGATTTTCGGCTGAAAAATAGCGAGCATGATCACGAGGAGGATAATTACCAGCCCCGCTACGCTCATCTTGTTCAGGGAAAATTTATACCATAACTTTTGAACCGCCTCAAAACGCCGGCGTTTGGGCGGGGCTTTGGCAAAAACGGCTTCGATGGTACTCATCGGTTACTTCCTCCCATAAGCCGTATCCGGGGATCCAGATAGGATACCGCGATATCAATGAGGATATTGACAAGAATGAAGACGATCCCCAGGATCATCACCACCGCGGAAATGGCGTTGAGGTCTTTGTTCAACATCGCCTGCATCCCATAGCGGGAGAGGCCGGGATAGTTAAACAACTGCTCCACCAGGAAGGCGTTGCCGAAGAGGGCCGCCACATCCAGGGACATCACCGATACGGTGGGGATAAGCGAAGGTTTCAGCAAATAATAGAAGAATATCCGGGACTGGGGGATCCCGTATGCCTGTTCCGCCAGGATAAAATCCTTGGTGGAATTTTCCAGCATGGTAGTCCGGGTCAGCCGGGCCGCCTGGGACATACCTCCCAACATCAGGGCCACTGCGGGCAGGATCAGGTGCTTCAGGGCATCGGCAAAACCCGCAAAATTCCCCGCGAGCAGGTAGTCCAGGGTGTACATACCGGTAAGGTGCGCCGGTGAAGGGATGGACAGGGCTACCCGGCCGGTAGTGGGGAAAATGGGCAGGGCATAGCCAAATAGGAGAATAAAGATAATTGCCCAGACAAAAGCCGGGGAAACAATCCCAAGATAGGAAAAGATACGGATCAGGCCGTCCAGCCAGGTATTGGCAAATTTGGTCGCCAATATCCCTAAAAGGATTCCCCCCGCCACCATAAACACCGCGGAGATGAAAACAATCTCCAGTGTCGCCGGCAGATAGTCCCGAATGTCGTCGATGACCGGCCTGCGGGTGAGGAGGGACCTCCCCAGATCCAACCGTACCGCCCCTTTAAGCCAGAGGAAATACTGCACGGGATAGGGTTTGTCCAGGCTCATCTCAACCCGCAGGGCCTGGACGGTTTCCTCCGGCACCCGGGGCCCCAGGGCCTGCCGGGCGGGGTCTCCGGGGATAACCCGGGCGATGAAAAACACCAAAATAGATAGACCTGCCAGGACCAATACATAGGTCAGCAGTTTTCTCATAATACGCATCGATCATCACCCGCCGGGGGCTAACGCCGGTCCGGGTATACCCTGGTCTTGTAGGCGACCACGTTGTACCCCATAGGAAATACGAAGGGGGTTCCCGCCTTGATCAGCTCCGCCACAGGCCATTCTACATAGCCGGACTGATAGGCCCGCCGTTCCGCCAGGCTGAACATCCAGATAGTCGGACAAAGGTCGTAGATCTGTTGCTGGATCCGCCGGTACTTGGCAAAACGTTCATCCCGGTCCGGTGTGGCCAAGGCGTCGTCTATGGCCGCGTCCAGCGCGGGGTCCTGAATCCATTCCATCTGCTCCCAGGTCCCGGCGGAAGAGGAATGGTACCGGGTTTTCAGCACCGCTCCGGCCTCAAAATAGCTGGGCGCCGTAAGAACAATGGAGAGATTCGGGGTAGACTCGATACTCTGGGCCGATTCGATCATGGACCCGAAGGGCTGTTTTACAATGTCCACGGGTATCCCCAACTGGGAGAGATTCGCGTTGATGAGCAGGGCGATTTTTTCCTCTTCAGGCACCTCGGCGCACCAGACCAGCTCAATCCGCTGGGCTTCCGGGTTTCCCGCGTATTTGGACAGGGCCAGTTCCGCCCTCGCCTTATCCAAATCATAGGTATACCGGGGAATATCCGGGTTGTTGCCGGGTACGTTTGAAGGGACCGGCCCCCTCACGGGGATGGCTCCGGGGTAAATATCGGTCATCACCGTCTCGTAGTCAAAGGCGTAGGCCAGGGCTTTGCGGAAGTGGACATCGTCGGTGGGGGCCTTTTTCGTGTTCATGGAGACGTTGAAGGTCTGGGCCGAATCGTAGGCCACCAGGTCTATCCCCTCAATCGCGTCCAGGGCGATAAAATTCTCCATGGGCTGAATCTGATCGGTGATTTCCAGCTCCCGGTTTGCCATGGCGGTCTTAACCGAAACCGGCTCCACCGCTCCGGATATCTGGAAGTACCGGGGCGCCGCGGGGTCCCAACCCAGGAAATAGTCGTCGAATTTCTCCGCCAGCACGTATTCTTCCAGCTTGATATCAACGGCCCTATAGGGACCGGAACCGGCGTCGTTGGTCAGAAGCCAGGTCTTGCCGTAATCCCCCACATCCCCATAAGAGGAAGAACCCGTATCGTAATGCTGGACCAGGGTCTTGGAATCCACGATCATAAACCGGATCATGGAGCCCAGGAAAGGCCCAAAGGGATGGGCCAGGACGAATTTTACCGTGGCCGGGTCCAGAGCCTGGACATCCTGTACCACACCCTGATAGAGGTAGGCGAAACCCTCACCGATGGTGAGCATCCGCTTCATACTGTACGCCACATCATCCGCGGTGAGGGGGTTGCCGCTGTGGAATTTGATGTCTCCCCGGAGGGTAAAGGTATACTCAAGGCCGTCATCCGACACAGACCAAGAGGAGGCGATATGGGGCGCCGGTTCCCCCTGGAGATCCGGGTAAAGTAACGGATCGTAGAGGTGAACCATGGCGATGGTGTCGGACTGGTCGTTTCCCACCGCCGGATCCGTGTAGGTCGGCCAGTCCTGGGTGGTACGGAGAATGCTGTCGTACTGTCCCGCAGGCTTCTCCCCCGCTGCCCCGTCCGCAGGCTTCCTGCAACTCAGGACAGCCATAAGTATTAATAAGATCCCGCCGAGCAATGGTAAAAATCTCTTGAATTTGCTCATAATAATCACTCCTTTATAAATATACATGGCACATGTATTTTTATACTTAAAAAGAAGGATTTGTCAATATTCCAGTAGGAAAAATATGATTACCGAGTGATAATTTCACCCATAAGAATCACGGGGGAGCGGGGGTGTTTTTAAGCCTCGCGGCCGAATCCTTACCGGATCAACATCGCGTCCCCGTAACTGAAAAATCGGTACCCCTCCTGTACCGCCTGGGCATAGGTTTCCATAACGTATTCCCGGCCCGCAAAGGCGCAAACCAGCATCAACAGGGTGGAACCGGGGGTATGGAAATTGGTAAATAGGGTATCCACCACCTTAAAGGAATAGCCGGGATAGATGAAGATCGAAGTAGTCCCCTCCCCCCTTTCCAGACGGCCTTCTTTCCAGGCCGATTCCAGGGTACGGACGCTGGTGGTTCCTACGGCGACGATCCTTCGTTTCTCCGCCTTGGCCCGTTCTATCCGTTCCGCCGCTTCCCCGCCGATGGTAAAAACCTCTTCGTGCATGAGATGGTCCTCAATGTTTTCGGTCCGTACCGGGAGGAAAGTTCCCAGCCCCACATGGAGGGTGATAAAGACCGTCTCCATCCCCGCCGCTTCCAGCCGCCCCAGAAGTTCCCGGGTAAAGTGGAGCCCCGCGGTGGGGGCCGCCGCGGAACCCGGCGGTCCGGCATAGACCGTCTGGTAACGATCGCTATCTCCGGGAGTATCCTCCCGCTTGATATAGGGCGGCAGGGGAATGTGGCCGTACCGGTCCAGCCAATCATCGTCGATGATCCGGTCAAACCGGAGCAACCGGAATTCCCCCTCCGCCCCGGTGATTTCCGCGGTAACCCCTCCGGCAAACACATAGCGGCTTCCGGGCCGGCGCCGGTTTGATCGCCGGACCAGGGTCTTCCAGGTCAGGGCATCCCGTTTGGTAAGGAGGAGGAATTCCACCTGGGCGCCGGTCTTTTCCACCCTTCCCCGAAGCCGGGCTTTACGGACCCGGGAGTTGTTAAACACCAAGAGGGACCGGGGCGCCAAAAGATCCGGCAATTCCCCCACCAGGTGATGACCACGCTTTCCCGTCCCGCGGTCCAGTACCAAAAGCCGGCTCCCCCCCCGTTCCGCCGGGGGATACTGGGCGATAAGCCCCGGGGGAAGGTCAAAAAAGAAATCCCGGATCTTCATGGTTTTTTCGGGAAATATTGAGGTGTTCATAGGCCCCGGCGGTTACGACCCTGCCCCGGGGGGTACGCTGGAGCAGCCCCGACTGGATGAGGTAGGGCTCGTAGTAATCCTCCAGGGTATCCACCGCCTCCCCCACGGAGATGGCCAGGGTTTCCGCCCCCACGGGCCCGCCGTTATACCGGTCGATGATGATCCTGAGGATCTCCCGGTCATGCCGTTCCAAGCCCAGGGGATCGATTTCAAGCCGCTTAAGCCCCTCCTCCACCACCGCCTGAGTAATGGCGGGGCTTCCCATAACCTGGGCAAAGTCCCGCATCCGCCGGAGGAGCCGGTTCGCCACCCGGGGAGTTCCCCGGGAAGAACGGGCCAGCAGGGCCGCCGCGTCATCCTCAATGGCGGCCTTGAGGATCCCCGCGGAACGGCGGACTATGGCCTCCATATCCGCGGGATCATAAAAGGAAAACCGGCAGGTAATTCCAAAACGGCTAATCAGGGGACTGGAAACATTCCCCGCCTTGGTGGTGGCCCCCACCAAGGTAAAGGGGGGAATGGGGATCCGGATGGTCCGGGCGCTGGGGCCCTGGCCTATGATCCAGTCCAGTTCATAGTCCTCCATGGCGATGTAAAGCATCTCCTCAATGGCGGGTTTAAGCCGGTGGATCTCGTCAATAAAGAAAACCGTTTTTTCCGTCACCGTGGTAAGGATCCCCGCCAGGTCCTTGGGTTTATCCAGGGCCGGGGCGGAGGTTACCTTAAAGTCAACCTCCAGTTCCCGGGCTACCACCTGGGCCAGGGTGGTTTTTCCCAGCCCCGGGGGGCCGATGAGGAAAAGGTGATCCAGGCTTTCGTTCCGGGCCTTGGCGGCGGAAATAAAAACCCCCAGATTTTCCTTCATCGCCGCCTGACCCAAAAATTCCCGAAGGCTCCGGGGCCGGAGGGATAACTCCCCCTCATCATCGGTCAGGGGAATTTCCGGATGGAGGAGTCCCGAATCCGGATCGGATGTGCCCCCCCCGGAGGGTATTTTTTTAGGATAGGTTGTTTCATGGGGCGGTTCATTCCCCGTTGTTTTTTTGATCGGCATTTTATCCTGTCCCTCTGTTACGGAGCCGCCAGTTTTTTCCGTTCCCCCAGGGTAAGGGGCCTTGAAGCGCCCTCCGGGAGACTGCCTAAAAGCACCGGGCCTATCCTGACCCGGTGGAGCCTCACCGGGTGCAGGTGAAAATAGGAAAATACCCGGCGGATCTCCCGGTTTTTTCCCTCAATTAAAATAATCCTCAGGGATTTTCTCCCTAACCGTTCTATCCCCGCGGCTTGGTAAAAAACCTGATCAATTACCACGCCCCGGACGAAATCCTCCAGGACCTTATCGGGAATGGGGCCGGAGGCTTCTACCAGATATTCCTTCTCTATTTCCGCCGAGGGATGCATTGTTTGGACGGCAAAATCGCCGTCGTTGGTAAAGAGGATGAGCCCGGAGGAGCGGTAATCCAGCCGTCCTATGTGGTAGAGCCGTTCCTTAATATCCCGGGGGAGCAGATCCTGTGCCAGGGCTCTTCCCTGGGGATCCGCGGCGCTGCAGATATAGAGGGGGGGCTTGTGGAGGGCCAGGTAATGGAAAACCCGTTCCTGCCGCAAAAGCGTCCCGTCCACACGGATTAGATCTTCCGGGGAAACCTTTTCGCCGGGGGTAGCCACGATCCGGCCGTTTACCGAAACCCTGCCCTCGGCGATGAGCTTCTCCGAAGCCCGCCGGGAAGCCACCCCCGCATGGGCCAGGTAGACCTGAAGCCTGAGGGCCTGTTCCCTTTCCGGGAGGGGGCCTTTAGCTTTGTCCGTCGAGTTCAAACCGGTCGCTCTCTTTTTCATTGAGTTTTGGAAGATCCGCGATGGTTTCCAAGCGGAAAAATTTTAAAAACTCCCGGGTGGTTCCGTATTGGAGGGGTTTTCCGGGAACGTCTTTTTTCCCCGTTTCCCGGATCAATCCCTTATCCAAAAGGAGCCGGATCATCGTATCCGCCTGAACCCCCCGGATGGCCTCAACCTCACTTCGGGTAATGGGCTGGGAATAGGCAATTATTGAGAGGGTCTCCAGGGCGGCCTTGGAAAACTTGGATTCGTTTTTTTTACCGTACCGCTCTTTAAGGTTATCCCAATACTCTTTTTTGGGGGATATCATTACTCCCCCGCCAATACGGGACAATTCCACCCCCGAATCTTCCTGGGCGTAACGGTTTTCCAGGGCCTCCAGGGCCAATTTAACCACCTCCCGGGAAAGGGCGGATATCCTCGAAAGGGCCCCCTCGTCCAGGGGGTCCGCCTCAAGGTACAAAATCGCTTCAATTAACGCTGTTTCTTTCTCCAACCGCAGCTCCATGGGCACCCTCGTAAGGCCGAATTAATATATCCCCAAACATACGGTTCTGAAAAATGGAAACCGTGCGGGTTTTTACCGCCTCAAGAATCGCCAGAAAGGCACAGACAATATCCATGACCGATCCGTTCCGTACCAGGAGATCCGCAAAACTGCACTCCCCCCTGATTTCCAACAATTCCGACATGAGGGCTATTTTTTCATTGATAGAGACCTCTTCGTAAAGGTCGATGATGTGTTCCCCCGAAAGGTTCGCCATAAGGCCGGAAAAGGTTTTTAAAAGGTCCCAGACATCCACCTTCTCCCAGAGGGTATCCTCCGCAAAGGGAAGGGCCCGCTGGAGTTTTTTCCGTTCAATAGCCCATTCGGCCTCCCGCTCCTTTTCTTCCATAAGCTGGGAAAGTTTTTTGAACTTCTGATATTCTACCAGTTTTTCCACCAATTCCTGCCGGGGATCTTCAGCCTCATCATCGGCTTCGATTTCTACCGGCAGAAGCATCCGGGATTTTATATAAAGCAAGGTCGCCGCCATGACGTGAAATTCCGTCAAATCCTCCAGATCCAGGGCGGTACTGTACCGTAAATATTCCAGGTATTGTTCGGTAATCTGGGCTACCGGGATATCATAGATATTGACCTCGTTTTTTTTTATTAAAAACAGGAGAAGATCCAGGGGGCCTTCAAATTCATTTATTCTGAAACTTCTGACCGTACTTGAGTTTTGGATGCCCATTTACCATTAGTATATTCTCCCGGGCCCGCATAGTAAATACCCTGGGGAGGGAGTTCTTCCAGAAAGACCCGGTAGGGCCTGCCGGTTCGGGGATCCGTTGCTTCGGGGAACAGCTCCAGTAAGGGAGTGAGGGCAAACCGGCGTTCGGTAAGCCGGGGATGGGGAATTTCCAGATCCGGGGGATCGGACAGGACAAACCCGCCGAAAAGGAGGATGTCAATATCCAAGGGGCGTTCTCCCCAACGGCGTTCCTTTTCCCGATCCCGGCCAAATTGGGCCTCGATCCGGTGGATCAGATCCAACAATTCCCGGGGTTCTCCCCGATAACACCCCCCCAGGGCGGTATTCAGGAACCGGTTCTGATCCGTAACATGGAGCGGGGCGGTTTCAAAAAACGAAGCGATCCGTATGTCCTCCAAAAATTCCCCCAGAGCCCCCAGGGAATCCGCCAGGATCCCGCGGGAATCCCCCTGGTTTGAGCCTAAACCCAATACCACCGGGGTCCCTGCCCCTCCCCGGACCTTAGAAAAGGCCACCGGTCCCCCGGGAAGGGGGCCTCCCCGGCCCGCGTCCCAGGCTGATCTTCTCCTTGGCATTGGAAACTTCCCCGGAGGGCCGGCCGGGTTCTCTTTTTTCCAGGGGGGCCTTTTTCTCCTCCGCCGGCGCGTTTTCCACCCGGGGAACCGGTTCTGCCTTTTCCTCCGGGCCGGTTTTTTCAGGACCCTTTCCGGGGGCCGGCGCGGCCTTTTCGGGCCGGGGAAGCTCCCTGCCGGGGAACATGATCCCTTTGAGCTTTTGTTCCACTTCCCGGGCAAATTCGGGATTGGCCTCCAAATACCCCTTGGCATTATCCCGGCCCTGGCCTACCTTTTCTTCCCCGTAGGAAAACCATGCCCCTTTCTTGTCGATGATTTCGTACTTGACCGCCGCGTCCAACAGGCTCCCAATGGCGGATATCCCTTTACCAAACATGATCTCCAGTTCCGCCTTCCTAAAGGGGGGGGCGACCTTATTTTTGACCACCTTGACTTTGACCCGGTTTCCGATAGCGTCGGATTCTCCCTTCTCCCCCTTTTCTATGGTATCCATCTTACGGACTTCCAACCGGACCGAGGCATAGAATTTAAGGGCGTTTCCCCCGGTGGTGGTCTCGGGGTTACCGAACATCACCCCGATCTTCATCCGAATCTGGTTGATGAAGATCAGGAGGCTCCGGGATTTACCGATGATGGCGGTGAGTTTTCGCATGGCCTGGCTCATAAGCCGGGCCTGGAGCCCCATCTGGGCGTCCCCCATATCCCCGTCAATCTCCGCCTGAGGGGTCAGGGCCGCTACGGAATCCACCACAATCACGTCCACCGCCCCGGAACGGACCAGGCTTTCGGCAATCTCCAGGGCCTGCTCCCCGTTATCCGGCTGGGAAATCCAGAGTTCATCGATATTTACCCCCAGATTTTTTGCGTATATGGGATCCAGGGCGTGTTCGGCATCCACAAAGGCGGCGATCCCCCCCAGTTTTTGGGCTTCCGCGATGGCGTGGAGCGCCAGGGTGGTCTTCCCGGAAGACTCAGGTCCGTAAATTTCGATGATCCTCCCCCGGGGGTACCCCCCTATGCCCAAAGCCTCATCCAAAAGAATGGACCCCGTGGGAATGACCTCTATCCCCGCCGCGTTGGTATGGTCCCCCAGCTTTATCAAGGAGCCGGAACCAAACTGTTTTTCTATCTGAAGCCGGGCCGTTTCCATGGCCTTTTCTTTTTCTTCACCCGTAGCCAGGGGATTCCCCCGGCTTTTTTCGTTCTCGCTTATTTTTGCCACCCTTTCCTCCTCCCCTATATAAGGCAACCGCGTTAATTCCGCTTTACTTATCCTAAAAAATAACATATTTTTTTTTTGTTTGCTATCGGGCGCCGCTAAAATCCCCTCTGGGGTAGAGGGCTTTATAATGCCCTCGCCCTGTCCGGTAACAATGAGCGTAGTCAGGATACCATGTTTTTTTGAAAGGACTACTAGCAGTTTGTTGCGCTTCAGCGCAAAATTGTATAAAAATTCACGAAAGTGAATTTTTATACCGCTCAA
>JAIRMO010000187.1 GCA_031258625.1 Spirochaetaceae bacterium
TGGACTTGTTTGACCGGAAGGTCATCGGCTGGGCGTTAAGCGCCGATATGGAGACCGTTCATACGACGATCCCCGCCCTGGAAATGGCTGGCGCCAACCGGATACCCGGCCCCGGCCAGATCTTCCACTCAGACCGGGGCGTGCAGTATGGTGCGAAATCGTTTCGGGACCGTCTGGGGGAGGTGTGTCCTTCGGTTCGCCAGAGCATGAGCCGGAAGGGGAATTGTTGGGACAATGCCTGTGCGGAAACCTTTTTCAAAACGCTGAAACGGGAACTGGAAACGGTGGACGGCAAACATGCCGCGGCAGAGGTAAGGCAGTCGGTGTTTATGTATGTCGAGGCGTATTATAATCGCATTCGTCTGCATTCGGCGCTTGACTATAATGCGCCTTGTATGTTTAACTCAGAACAAGTCGCTTAACAGTGTCTACCTTACAGGGTAAAGTCCACAGCCGCTTTTTCCGTTCTAGGGCCGCCGCAAACCCTTCTTCCACGAACCGTTTGCGGAGATTTCCTATTGGCCGTATATTTGACCCATAGGCTGCGGCTATTTTCCCATCGGTCCATGGTTCATTGGCCGGTATCTCATCAAGGCCCAGGAGTATCTGGGCATGGCGTATCCGGTAGCCGGCAGTATGTCCTTTTTGTATCAGCTTTTTTAAACGCTCCCGCTCTTCCTCCGTTAGGGGTACCCGGTATTTGATATTCGGTTTCAGCATATTCCCCTCCTCTTATACATATCGGAGAGAAATTCTTGTCATATGAGTATGTTTAGGCTTCGGAGAGTACTAGGCGGTCTTCCACTTAATAGTTTTTTCTTCAATAAAGGATAAGAGACTATTCAGGATAGTTATAACTACCCCGACCAGGATAATACCCGCTATGGTATGCGTGTAATCGGCGTAATCGGAATATTTTTTTATAAAAAATCCCAACCCCGACTGGGCGCCGATCATTTCCGCCATCATCAGAATCATAAACATGGTGGACAACTGGACCCGCAAGCTGCGGACAATACCGGGTATCAAATAAGGAAGGATCACCTTTAAAAGCATGGTGGGGGTATTTACCGCCATAACCTTTGCCGAATCGATAATCCGGCGATCTATGGCGCCCACGTTGTTGATCATCCCCATAAAGGTCGGCCAGAACAAGCCCAAGGCGACAACCGCTACGGAGGCGCTGGAAAAGGTAGGCATAATCGCTACCAAGTAGGGGGTGTAAATCATCGCGGGGATAGGGCTTATAACCTTGGCAATGGGGAAAAAGTCATTCCGCAGCCGGGTATTCCATCCCACAAAGAGGCCCAACAAATTACCCGATACCAAGGCGATGCCTATACCCAAAAACAAGAGCCAGAGGGAACTGAAAATTCCCCGGATCATCAGGTTGTAATCGGTGATAAAAATATAAAAAACATCCTCCGGCGCGGGGTACAGGACCTGCATCAGGACATTAAAGGTTTTTGTCGCCAGTTCCCAAAGGATAAGGAAAACAAAAACACCGATACTGATATCCTGAATCTGTTTTTTCCCCGGATACCGTATGGACTGGTAGAGATAATAGATCCATATAAGGGTACTTACCAGAAAAAAAACAAAGGGGCTTTCGACCTCCCGTTTACCCGGAGTGAACATCAGGATTAATAGAAAGACATAAAACGAGGTGGTAAGCATTAACCGGCCGAAACGTCTCAGAAGGGTGTCGTTTTTGTTCGCAACCAGGGTCATAATACCACTTCCTCACCGATGCGGTTTCCCACATCCTGCAAAAACAAACTCATCAACCGGTTCCGAATTTCCATGTATTTCGGAGAAACCATGATTTCTTCTCTGGTTAAATCCACGGGAAATCCAATGGAAATTTCCTCTTTTATCCTTTTGGGCTCCATAAAAACGATCCGGTCTGCCAGGATGATCGCCTCATCAATATCATGGGTAACAAAAACTACCGCTTTCCGATTATCCCCATTTTTGCAGAGTTTGACCGTTAACGCCTGGAGAGCCAGCCGGTTTTTCGGATCAATGGCGCCGAAGGGCTCGTCCAAAAGGAGAATCTCCGTATCCATCGCCAGGGTCCGGGCAATAGCCACCCGTTGCTGCATACCACCGGATAACTGATAGGGGTATTTATCAACGTACTCTTCCAAGTTAACCCGCTTAAGATATTCCAGGGCCCGTTCCTCAATTTGTTTTTTATTCTGAAAAAGATTGGCCTGCTTTATGCCAAAATACACGTTTTTTTTGGCGGTGAGCCAGGGAAAAAGTGAATAATGCTGAAACACCATACCCCGATCCGTTCCCGTCCCTCGAACGGCCGCTCCATCAATCCGTACCTCCCCTTCGGTTGGAAAGTTGAGACCGGCCAAAAGGGATATGAGGGTGCTTTTTCCGCAGCCCGAAGGTCCGATGATACAGACAAATTCACCTTCTTCAATTTTGAGATTTACCTTCTCCAAAGCTACAAATGATTTACCGGCATCCCGAAACTCCAAAGACACATTGTTTAGTTCAACCTTACTCAACCTAAAATCCCCTTTTCCCGCCTTAGGACTGCGAAACTATGGTATTTTAACGGAGTTGTTCAGAAACACAGGTTCCGAACAACTCTATTTTCTTACCAGTGGTTACCGGTACTGCTTTCTAAATCCGATGATTCCGGTCATATCTTTTCCGATTCTTCAAAAAAGGTCTTAAGTTGCAAATAGACCGGATCATCAGGGTACCGCTCCAGAATTTTATTTATAGCCTCAGAAAAAATATCAGAGTTTATGTGATCATCCAGATTAATATCCGAATCTTTTACAATCCCATCCTGCCGCAGGTATTCATTAAAACGGTGTAAGTTAGCCCTTGCCGGCGCCGGGTTGTATTTTGATGCGGTGGAACTGTAAATCCCGGACTCAATATAGCTTACGCTTTGTCCCGATGCTTCCTTTACGATATTGACGGTGGTATCACGATCGGTATAGATCACTTTATAGGCACGGATCAAAGCCTGAAGATACGCTACCAGGAGTTCCCGTTTTTCTTTGATTACCTCATCGGTTGTACTCTGACGGCAGCATGGATACCCGGGATCCAGATCCGCCACATTAAGGACAACCTCAAGCCCCATGTCTTTTGCGATACTGACCCCATCGGCGGTAATATAGGCCACATCTACGGCGCCCTTGATGACCCCCTGGACAATTACATTATCGGACCCCAGATCCACAAAGGTATAATCCCTGTCGAGGAAAATTCCCAGCTTTCGGAGGCGATCTCGAATTACATAATCTCCGGTATAACCCCTCGTACTTCCATATTTTTTCCCCCGAAAATTCTCCAGGTTTTTGAATTCTTCGACCCGTTCGGGAAGGGCCACAATAACCCCACCCTCCATGGCGGAACCGCCAAAAATAACCAAATCCGTTTTTTCGGAAATAAACTGTAAGGGAGGGGTAACACCGTAGGCCACCACATCAACCTTACCCAGCTTTAATGCGGTAAATCCATCGTTGGTATTCTGCAACACCACGGGTTCGATTGCAACCCCTTCTTCCTCAAAGTATCCAAGCTGATAGGCTATGTTGTTTTGCGTTTGTTTCATACCGGTGGGAATCCATGCCACCTTTAATGCGCCTAAGTTTTTTTGTCCTTCAGTATTAGCCGTAGCGGCATCAGCGGCGGCCTCTTTCTTGGCGCAACCGGTAATAAGAAGCCCAAGGGCTAAAACAATCATTGCTGACGGCAACCTGATTTTTTTTCTTTTCATACGTAACTCCTTTTTAAACAGAATGTCCGGAACAGTCCGCTAAAATTTAAACGGCCGCTACCGGTTCTTCCGGTTCTTTGACGATCCCCTTATCAATGATGTAATGATAGGGGCTTTTTTCATACCAACTCTCCTTATAGGGCAGCTTAATATTGCGGCTCAAATTTTTAGCATAATTGGTATTTAACAACGTCCGGTCGATCCGCCGGGCAAGATCATACGCCCCCCGGTAGCCAAAAAAAGCAAAACGCTGGGCAAATAGGGTAATGGAGGGAATACCGAGTTTGTTGATCCAAATCCCTACACCCGGATGGGATATGGCCATATCGGGTTTAAGTTTTTTAACCTGATTCACCAGCTCCGACGGCTGATTAGAGATGCTGTTGGAAATATCACCGATGGTTTCGCCTATTTCCTCAAAAAGTTTATTCCCAAAGGAATCAAAGTTGAAATGCCGGAACCCCACGACCTCCATGCCTATTTCATTTGCCAGAAGACCGGTGGTACCTATCCTGAGGTAGCCCCCGGAGATAAGTACCTTTTTGCCTTTAACCCTTTCCCGAATCGGCGCCAAGGCGGCTTTTAGTTTTTCCTCCTCCTTTACCAGGATCTTATCCGCCTCCTTTTCAAGGCCAAAAAACTGTGCAATTTCCATAACAAATTTCCTGGTAGCGCTGCTTCCGATGGGGATGCTGGGAGTAATATAGGGCATATTGAATTTCTGTTTTAGAAATTCAATAAAATAGAGATCGTGGACATGACAAAAACTTACATTCAGCGCCGCTTCGGTTATCTTGCGCCACTCATCAGGATCCTTAAATTCCACAAAGATCTGAACGTTTAACCCTATCGCCTCCAACAACCGCCGGATCTCCGCCTCGTCCTGGGGACCGATGGACCAGGCGTTATACAAATTAACGGTCCTGCTTTTTTTGTATTCATACTGTTGGACTTTAAGATCATAGTCCCGATCATCCTTATTAAAGGGATAATAGTCCACATAGGGTCTAAGTTTAAAATCAAATTTGTGCAGGATCCCGTGGTATACCACATCGTAGGCCCCGGAAAACACCTTTGCCTTAAATCCCGGACAATGGAGCGGAACCAGTGTCGCGGAGACCTCACTTTGTGTACGGTTTACCACCTCGTCGATATCATCCCCAATAATAGAAGGGGTACAGGTCATCAGGATAAAAATAGCGGTAGGCCGGAACTGCCGATCCGCATCCAGGATGGTCTGTTTAAGTTTTTCCTCACCGCCGCCTATCACTTCAGCTTCAGTTAAGTTGGTGGTTAGCCACCGCGCCCCGGCCATTTTAACCCCCCGGGCGGCGCCGTACATCCTTACGCTGAAATCAATAATATGGCTGCTGGACCCGCACCCCGCAGGCCCGTGCATAATAACCACCGAATCCTTTACCGAAAAAGAGATGAGGGTGGATACCATCATTTGACAACCCGTACCCTGGGTGAAGGTTCTGTCACAATTAATAAGACAACCCTTTTGGGCACAGTTTGTCATATCCTTGGTACAGCCGCCATACGCAAATCCGGTACGGCGGGAAACTTCCCTGGTCTGGGGCTCCCTTGAATCAAAATTAACATTGAGTATGGGTTTATTCATTCCCTTACCTCCCTTACAAGACTTATAAAACCATCACATGGTTTCCGTGTTTTTTATTTTATCTCCCGGTAATTTGAGCGCTGATGAGATCTTCCAGGAGGCTCAGTCCCCCCTTAAAGCCGGCATATCCCTTGGACAGGATGATCCGGTTGATGACCGGAAAACTTACCGACAAAAACGGGCCGTTAAGGGTATCCGCCAGTTTCCTGTCTATGGTACTGCCTAAAACAAAGGCCGGGGCAAAGGTTTCGTAATAGGGATCAGATTTAAACTGAGGATTGTTTTGTTCGATATATTGCTGGATCCTATAGGTATCGGTCTCAAAAATAAGTTCCGGTCTTTTAGAAAATTCTATCTGCTCAAAGGCGTCTTTGATAACCTGCTTTTGTTCCTCCGTAAGATCGTCGGTAACAAATATATACCCCGGAATCCAGCCGATCTCATTATCCAGATATTTTGCGTAAGGTAACGCTTCGGTGGCATTGGCTATCACCACCACGTAATTCTGAAAATCAAAATCAGCGATAAGGTTGGTTACCCGGTCTATATATTTATAGAAAATTTCCGTTTCCTGGCGTAAGACCCGGTCTACTTTGGCGTTATCTATCCCTAAGATTTCCGCAACCTGCCGGACAAATTTAACGGTAGCCCGGTTCCCAATAGGCAGATCCGTTACCAGGGAATCAATTCCATGGCTGTCCGTGGCTATCCGGGCCGCTTCAACACCGTATAACCGGGAAAATACGATGTTAAGTACGGCTTCACCGGCGCTGAGGATGTTTTTTTGCGTTTGGTCATTCGTAAAAAAGGTGTTGGCTTCCACATCGATCAAACTCAAAATCCTTCGGATCTCTTCAAGATCCCCCCGGAAGTAGGGATCATAGGCGGGAACCAATCCTAAGAGGTTGACCAGATTTTTTCGTTTGGTTTCTGACTTTGGAATATATTGATGAAAAAGTTCCTCCATCATTTTTGAATATCCGTAGTAGGAATTACCCTTAAACCCCCCGGAATCAATAAAAAGAAGCGGTTTTTCCCGTTCTTCAATTTCGTTTAACACCCCCTTTACATCGTCGCCGATAATGTCGGTCATGCAAGTGGTGGTAAGTACAAAAAGATCTCCTTCCATTATTTCGAAGGTGTTTTTTATTTCTTCCTTTAGTTTAGCGGAACCGCCGAAGATGATCTCCGGTTCCCCCACGTTGGAACTCGGGGCCGCATCGCCGCAATACCCGCCGCCGAAATAACCGCCTAATGACATTGCCCCGGCCAAAGTACCGGCGCAGCCCTGGGCGCCGTGTATAATGGGAATGGTTTTGGGTAAAGCGCTCAGGGTAGCCAAAACACCCCCCAACATACAGGAAAATCTGGGCCTCTCCACATGTGCCATATATACACTCCTTATGGTTCGTCTGAAATCAGACCGTATCCCCTGAAAACAGGGGCGTTGATAAATACCTTTCACCCGTATCGGGGAGCAGTACCACCACCGTCTTCCCCTCGTTTTCCAAGCGTTTGGCAATATGGGTCGCGGCAAAAAGGGCCGCCCCCGATGAGATCCCCACCAGCAGCCCTTCCTTCCGGGCTACCTCCTGGGAGGCCTCAAAAGCCTCATTGTTTTTAACCCGGAATATTTCATCCACCGTATTCCGGTTAAATACATTGGGTACAAAACCGGCTCCAATGCCCTGAATCGGGTGGGGGCTTGGCGCTTCACCGGAAAGAACCGAAGAATCATAGGGTTCAACAGCGACAATTTTAATAGCCGGATTGGCCTGTTTTAAAATCTCCCCCACACCGGTAATGGTTCCCCCGGTTCCGACCCCGGCCACAAACACGTCGACCTTGCCGTCGGTATCCTCCAGGATCTCCGTGGCGGTGGTTTCCCGGTGTATCGCCGGATTGGCGGGATTGTCAAACTGCTGGGGGATAAAAGAATTATCAATTTGCGCGTTGAGTTCCTCCGCCTTCCTGATGGCCCCTTTCATGCCCAGGGCCCCCGGGGTTAATACCAACTCCGCCCCCAATGCCCGCAGGAGCCGTCTTCGTTCTATACTCATGGTTTCCGGCATGGTAAGAACAATTTTGTACCCCCTGGCCGCCGCTACAAAGGCAAGGCCGATACCGGTATTACCACTGGTGGGTTCAATAATAGTGGTATCCTTATTGATGAGCCCCCGTTGTTCCCCATCGGTGATCATGGCAAAGGCAATCCGGTCCTTGACGCTGCCCAAGGGGTTAAAATATTCTAATTTGGCGATAAGTTCTCCCGCTAATTTTTTATCTTCCCCGTATTTATTGAGCCGTAACAGCGGCGTCTTCCCAATCAAATCCGTCAGACTATCTGCAATTTTAGCCACCTAAGCACCCTCCTGATTTTATTTCCCTTAAATTGCCGCGCCTTGGGAAGTAACCTTGCCCTGTTCAACCTCAAGTAAATAATCCCCCCACCTGCCGGCCCATTCCCGCAATTCCGTAACTTCCATGGGCGTGGGGGTTTTGGATACCGAATGTTCCACGATTTTTGCCGCCAGGGATCGGTATATCCCCGCCTGAACGGAACGCGGCGCCGCTTCGATGGTGGTTTTCCCCTGGAGTTCACTTTGAGTTACGGTAATGGACCGGGGAATATACTCCATTACCTGGGTATGGGTTTTTGCCACAAAATCGTCGATGATCTCCTGGGAATAGGGGGTTCCCATGGAATTGGCGATTACCCCGCCCAAAAGGGCGCCCCCGGAATTGGAGTACTTACTTATCCCCTTAAAAAGGTTATTCGAGGCATAGATAGACATAAAGTCCGAAGAGGATACGGTAAAAACATGTTCCGCTATCCCCTCCCGGATAGGAACGGCAAACCCGCCGCATACCACATCCCCCAGAACGTCATAAATAACCACGTCCAGTTCCAGTTCTTCAAAGATATTCTGATGTTTGAAGAGTTCCACCGCGGTGATGATTCCCCGTCCCGCGCAGCCCACCCCGGGGGCGGGCCCTCCGGCTTCTACGCAATAAATACCGTTAAACCCCGGAAAAATAACCTCATGGGCCTTGACCACGGTTTTTTCCCGGAGGGTGTCCAAAACCGTGGGGATGTATTTCCCTCCCCGCAGGGTGTTGGTGGAATCGCTTTTAGGATCACAACCGAACTGCATGACCTTCAACCCCAATTCGGATAAGGCCGCGCTCAAATTTGAGGTGGTCGTTGATTTTCCGATGCCACCCTTTCCATAAATCGCAATTTGTTTAATCGCTTTCGCCAAAACCAAGCTCCCCTTTTCCTTAAAATTTAGTCCGTCTCTCCATTACCTATTTTTTTTATTATTCATAGGTATTTAATAAGTTTTTAGATTATATTAAGCGTAAAATATATTGTCAATATGTTTTCCTAAAAATTCTATATTTTTAATATGAAATATTTCCCAAAATACGGTTGATTTTGGAAAAGCCGCTATGATGAAGCGGTTTCAAAATCTCGTATTTTGAAACCGTACCCTTAAATCATGCCGCCTTCGGCCTGCGTTCCGTTCCCCCGAGGCCCGTTCTGTTCCGGCCGTTCTTTTCCCGGGGGAAAGGAACATTTTTCCGTATGCCCCCCTCGGAGGGCCTCCGCCAGGGATTCCTCCAGGTTAAGCCCCTGGTAGAGGCGGAGGGCTTCCTCCCGGTTCCCCCGGATGATGGGGTGGGGAGGGCTGAAAAGGAGGCAGCAGTCCTCATAGGGGAGGATTGAGGTTTTGTAGGTACCGATGGTCTCGGCGATCCGGATGATTTTTTCCTTATCCATGCCGATCAAGGGCCGCAACACCGGGATTTTTACCCGGCTTTCGGTACAGGCTATATTTTCTATAGTTTGGCTTGCCACCTGGGAAAGGCTTTCCCCGGTGATAAGGCACGCGCAACGCAGCTTTTCCGCCAGCTTTTCCGCGGCGTCCATCATAGCCATCCTGAGCAGGACCGTATGCCATTCCAAAGGAGCCCCCGCTTTTATGTGTTTCTGGATCGGGGTAAAATTCAAGGTGTGGAGCCGGACCCCCAGGGAATACCGGCCCACGGTTTCCGCCAATTTTACCACCTTGAGCCGGGCTTCTTCCGAGGTGTAGGGGTAGGCATGGAAATAAACCGCCTCGATTACCATCCCCCGGGATGCCAAGAGGTACCCCGCCACCGGGGAATCGATACCCCCCGAGAGGAGGAGGAGGCCCCGGCCGGCGCTTCCCACGGGAAGCCCCTGCCGTCCCCGCCGCCCGAAACCGTATACATAGGCCTTTTCCCGGATCTCAACTTCAATAATTCCCTGGGGCTGACGGACATCCACCCGGAGGCCCGGCACCGCCCCCAGCACCGCCTCGCCCCCCTCCCGGGCAATACCGTAGGAATCCAGGGGAAAACTTTTATCGGTCCGGCGGGCCTCTATTTTGAAGGTTCGGATCCCCCCTCCCAGCAGCCGCTTCCCTTCCTCAACACAGGAGCGGATCACCGCGGGGACGGTTTTTTCACACACCCGGGTCTGTGCCCATCCGCTAATCCCCATCAAATGGTCCAGGGCGTCTTCGGCCCGGCTTTCCGTATCCTCGGGACTGTGGAGGTAGAAGCGGCCGCTGGCGGTTTCCACCCGCGCCCCGGTTCCCCGGATCAGGGCCTCCAGGTTCCGCCGGAGGATCCGTTCAAAAACCCGGCGGTTCCCCCCCTTGAGGGTGAGTTCCCCCAATTTTAAAAGATAGGTGATCATCCCTTTATACTACAGCGTTTTGAGCATTTCTCCTATGGCGTTGATCAGGGCCTCTACATCCTCGATACTGGTGGACCAGCCCTGGGATATCCGAACACCTCCGAATGCGGTCTGTTCATCCACCCCCATGGCGGCGAGGATCGGCCGTTTCTCCGAGGCCGAGGAACAGGCGGAACCCGTGGAAACCGCAAACCCCACGTCATCCAGGACCCGGACCATCACCTCCCCGGGAATGTCCTCGAAAGCGGCCTGGAGGATATAGGGGGAAAACCGGGAATCCCCTTCCCCCCGGTCCCGGGGGATGAGGGAACACCGGCCCAGGTCCCGCAGGGCATGGATCAGGGTTTTCCACCGGCCGGAAGCGGCCTCGTATTCCCGCCGCAGGGTATCCGGGTCAAGCCGTTTTTCCAGGCAGTCCGCCAGGGCCAGGGCGCCGGCGGTATTTTCCGTTCCCGGCCGCTTACCCCCCTCCTGCCCCCCCCCGGAATAGAGGGGTTCCAGGTCTTTCCGGCAGTAGAGGAGGCCGATACCCCGGGGCCCCCCGAGTTTATGGGCGCTCAACGAGGCGGAATCCACATCCAGAGCCCTGAGGTCCAGGGGAATCTTCCCCATGGCCTGGACCATATCGCAATGGACATGGACGGGCGCCCCTTCCCGGTTCCGGATCCGGCCCATCAGTCCGGGGAGGTCCATGACGGCCCCGGTTTCGTTGTTGACCCCCATGATTGCCACCAACCGGGCTCCGGGATTTTTTTTCAGGGCCGCCTCAAGGGTCCGGTGGCTCACCCGGCCGTCCCCTTCCACAGCGATGGGGGAGACCCGCTTCCCCAGCCGTTCCAGGACCCGGCAATTCTCGCTTACCGAGGGATGTTCCACCGCGGAGGCCAGGATATCCCCCGGGCTTCGGAACAGGGTAGAAAAGAGAACCAGGGCGTTCGATTCTGTTCCCCCGGAGGTAAAAAAGAGGTGTTTGGCCTGTACCCCCAGGGCCGCGGCGCACCGGTTCCGGGCGTCCTCCAGGGCGCCCCGGGCCTCCCGGCCCTCAAGATGCCGGGACGAGGGGTTCCCCCAGGGGAGATCCCCGGGCGCCGGGATATCCGGCGGCGCGGTGGCGGCCCAGTCAAAGTAACGGCGTTTAAAGGGGGTATTCATACGGAAGGATCATAAAAAAAAATTACGGCCCTCACAAGGGGGGAACCGGCAGGTCAAGCCATAACCAACCGGAACCGCCCCCTTCCTGACCCCTACCCCGCGGTCCCCTTGGATTTGGCGTCGGTAGTCGTTTCCGGCGGAGTTTTCCCGGCAGCTTTGGCGGCGCCGGCTTGTCCTTTCACGCCGCTTTTCCGCCCCCCCCCTTTTTCCATCATGGCCCGTACCACTATGGGGAGACCGTAAAGCCGGATAAAGCCCTTGGCATCGGCGTGGTTGTAGAGTTCTCCGGTGGCAAAACTGGCGATACTGGCGTTATAGAGGGAATAGGGGGAAACGGCCCCCGCAGAGGATATGGAGCCCTTATAAAGTTTGAGCCGTACCGTACCGGTTACCGTCCGCTGGGTGGCGTCCACAAAGGCGGAAAGGCTCTCCCGAAGGGGGGTAAACCAGAGGCCTCCGTAGATCAGCTCCCCCATCTTGAGCGCGGCCTGTTGTTTAAAGGCATAGGTCTGCCGGTCAAGGCAGAGGTGTTCCAGTTCCTGGTGGGCATAGTAGAGGATGCTGCCCCCGGGGGTTTCATAGATCCCACGGCTTTTCATCCCCACCACCCGGTTCTCCACGAGGTCCACGATACCCACCCCATGGGCGCCGCCGATTTTATTCAAGGTCTGAATCAACCTCACCCCGTCCAGCTTACGGCCGTTCACCCCAATGGGGATCCCCTTTTCAAACTCGATCTCCACGTATTCGGCCTTGTTGGGGGCCTTTTCCGGGGGCACCGATATTTCGAGCATATTCCCCAGGCGGGGTTCATTTGAGGGGTCCTCCAGTTCCAGGCCCTCGTGGGAAATATGCCAAAGGTTATCGTCCCGGCTGTAGGATTGTTTCTTTTTCATGGGCGCCGGGATCTTCCGTTTTTTCAGATATTCGATTTCTTCCTCCCGGCTTTTAATGTCCCAGGTCCGCCAGGGGGCGATGATCTCCAGATCCGGGGCAAAGGCCATGATCCCCAGGTCGAACCTGACCTGGTCGTTCCCCTTGCCGGTGGCCCCATGGGCGATAGCCACGGCTTTTTCCTTCCGGGCCTGTTCCACCAGGACCTTGGCAATGAGGGGCCGGGCGGTGGAGGTTCCCAGGAGGTACTTTTCTTCGTAGACGGCGTTGGCCTTGAGGGCGGGCCACACATAGTTCTCCACATAGGTTTGTTTGACATCAACCACCACACAAGAAACCGCCCCGGTATCCAGGGCCCGTTGGGTAACGGTTTGCCAGTCCGCCTCCTGTCCCACATCCACACAAACCGCCGCGATATCACAATCGTAGTTTTCCTTGAGCCAGGGGATGATCACCGTGGTATCCAACCCCCCCGAATAGGCGAGCACGACTTTCTTTTTCATAACAACTCCGGAATAGCGTACAAACGTAATTTTCTTATAAGCCTGTTCCGAAACCAACCGGATTTTGGAACAGACCCATTATACTATAAAACAACAATATAAAAAAGGCCCCGGCAAAAATTCGCTAAAAATTTGGAATTTCTCCGGGGGATGAGTACCTTATAATTGAGGAGTGGTTATGGTTGATGAGGAAATAGCGGTGGTGAAATTACACCATCAGTATCAGATTATGTCGGGGACCACCCTTAAAGTTATCGGTATTATCCTGATGGTTATGGACCACCTGCACCAAATGTTTATCCTCCAGGGGGCGCCGAATTGGTTAAATTGGTTCGGCCGTCCGGTGGCCGTCATATTTATGTTTCTCTGCGCCGAGGGGTTTTATTATACCCGGAGCAAAAAACGGTATCTGGCCCAGCTTCTGATCGGGTTCTTGTTCATGTCCCTTATGAACCGGATCCTTTCCTATTATTTACCCCTTGAAGCGGTTGCCCTAATAAACAACATATTCAGCGCCCTCCTCCTCGCGGCTTTTTATATGGGAATGGTTGACCTTATCCGGGAGGGTATCCGGGAGAAAAGGGCAAAAAAAATCCTCCTGGCCCTGGGGGGAATACTCATCCCCTGGGTTATCGGCATAGCCACACTCTTTGTCATCGCCAACGTAGAGCGGACCGGGGCGATGCTCCTGCTGTTTATCCCCAATCCCATCTTCGCGGAGGGCGGCTTTGTTATGGTCCTGATGGGACTGCTGTTTTATATCCTGCGGAAATACCGGCTGGCCCAGGCGGGGGTGATAGCGGTCATCGCGCTCATCTCGGGGCTCACCGCCGAGCCCGGGAATTTCCAATGGCTCATGGTTACCGCCATTATACCCATCCTCCTTTACAACGGTAACCGGGGCCGGGGGGGTAAATACTTCTTCTACATCTTTTACCCCGCCCATATATACCTGTTTTATATCATCGCCTGGTTTTTAAAATAAAGAATTTTGGAAAGGGATTGTACCGGCGATGATTACACCCTTATAAAGAGGATGAAACCTGGCCTTTTTACGGGACAAGGATATAAGCCTGGTAAACGGCGGCGAATACCTCATCGGCGCAAGTTTTCTTATGTGTATCCTCCGTTAAGTCAATGGGAGGAGGAATCCTAAAAAAGCGGCCTTCTAAATTTCAGTCCAAAATCCCCCGGAGGATCCCCAACCCCTGGTCAATCTCGCCGTTGGTAATGGTATAGGGGGGAAGGAACCGCAGGGTATGGGTCCCCGCGGAAAGGATCAGGAGCCCCCGGGCCAGGCAAGCCTCCAGTACCGGCCAGGCTTCGACGGTGATATCCACGCCAATCATAAGCCCCCTGCCCCGGATCTCTTTAATCTTCGGGTGATTCCAGGATCGGAGGATCCCCTGAATCCGCTCCCCCTTCCCCCGGATCTCCCCCAAAAACTGAGGTGTGTGTACCGTATCAAGCACCACCAGACCCGCGGCCGCGGCCAAGGGGTTCCCCCCAAAGGTGGAACCGTGGTCCCCGGGCTCAAAGACATCCGCGGTTTTTTCTCCCCCCAGGACCGCCCCCACGGGGACCCCCCCGGAAAGCCCCTTGGCCAGGGTCACCACATCGGGTCTGACCCCGTAGGCCTCACAGGCCAGAAAGGTCCCGGTCCGCCCCACCCCGCACTGGATCTCGTCAAACATAAGGAGTATATCCCGGTCCGCGCAAAACCGGGCGGCGGCCTTAATATATGCCTCGTCCTGGGGGATGATCCCGCTTTCACCCTGGACGGCCTCGATGAGGAGCCCCGCCACGGAGGAAGGGTCCAGGGCACGGTCCAGGGCATCCACGTCCCCGGGGGGCACAAAAAGAAACCCTTCGGTAAAGGGGCCAAAGTCCCGGTGGAACTTTTCCTGTCCCGTGGCGGCCAGGGTGGTAATGGTCCTGCCGTGGAAACTTCCCCGTAGGGTAACGATCCGGTACCGGCCGGGACCGTGTTTTTTCAGGGAATATTTCCGGGCTATTTTGCAGGCCCCCTCATTGGCCTCGGCCCCGGAATTGGCCAGAAACACCTTTCGCATCCCCGCCGGGGCGCAGGCGGCCACCAGCTTTTCCGCAAAGGCCAGGGACACATCACTCTGGTAGTAATTACACACATGGTTGATTTTCGCCGCCTGCTCCGCAACAGCCTTTACCAGGGCCGGATACCCGTGGCCCAAACAATTCACCGCGATACCGGCGGTAAAATCCAGGTAGTGTTTTCCGTTCACGTCCGAAAGCCAGGCCCCCTCCCCTTGGGTAAAGGTTACCGGCAGCCGGTGATAGGTATTCATAAATACATCGGCCATAGTTTTCTCCTCATTCAATCATAGTTCCAATGCCCTCATCGGTAAACAACTCGATGAGCAGGGCATGGGGAAGGCGTCCGTCGATGATATGGGCCTTTTTGACCCCCCCTTCCAGGGCGAGGCCGCAACATTCGGCCTTGGGGATCATCCCCTTATTCACTACCCCCTGTTGGGTAAGGTCATCCAGCTCGGCCTTGGTAAGGGCCTTGATCAACGAATCCGGGTCCTCCACATCCCGGAGTATACCCTGCACGTCGGTCATCAGGATGAGTTTTTCCGCCCCCAGGGCCGCGGCGATCTTGGCGGCGGCGGTATCGGCGTTCACGTTGAGGGCATGCCCCGCGTCTTCCCCAATCCCCAGGGCCACCGAGGAGATCACCGGGACGGCCCCCGAATCCAGGATGGCGTTTAACACCGAAGTTTCCACCGCCTCAATTTCCCCGACCAGGCCCAGATCCTCCCCGGTGATCCGCCTGGCCTGGAGCAGGGCCCCGTCGATACCGCACAGGCCCAGGGCCTTGCCCCCGGCCTGCTGGATGAGGGAAGTGATATCCTTATTCACCTTACCGCACAGAACCATCTGCACGACTTCCATGGTCTCCTCATCGGTATACCGCAGCCCCCGGACAAAACGGCTTTCCTTGCCCATGGCGGAAAGCATCACCCCGATCTCCGGGCCGCCCCCGTGGACCAGCACCACCCGGATACCCACGCAGGCCATGAGGATCACGTCCTGGATCACCGCCGCCTTGAGGGACCCGTTGATCATGGCGTTTCCCCCGTATTTAACCACCATGGTCTTGCCCCGGTACCGCTGAATATAGGGCAGCGCGTGGATCAGGACCGCCGCCCGGTCGTTATTCGAAACCATCATATCCTTCATTTTATTTCCCCATCCTTATTGTCCCGCCAATTCCTAGGAACGGTAATCGCCGTTTATCCTGACATACTCATAGGTAAGATCGCAGCCCCAGGCCACGGCCTCTCCGGGACCGAGGTTGAGGGGATCCGGCAGCGCCCTGTTTTCTTCCCCCCCGGCCAGGTCCACGAGGATCCAGATTTCCTCTTCCGAAAGGATCCCCTTGGCCTCGTCTTCGGAAAAGGGGACCGCCGCCCCTTGCCGGCATACCAAAAGGGAACCCCGGCGGCCGGCGAAACGGACTTCCACGGTATTCGGGTCAAAGGGAACCCCGGCGTAACCCAGGGCGCAGAGTACCCGGCCCCAGTTGGCGTCGGCGCCGAAACAGGCGGCCTTGACCAGATTTGAGGCGGCCACGGATTTTGCCAGGGCCTCCGCGGCAGCCTCATCCGCCGCGCCCCGGACCGCCACGTTCAGCAGTTTGCCGGCCCCTTCCCCGTCCCGGGCCATGGCCCGGGCAAGGTACACACAGAGGGACTCCAGGGCCTTTTGGAAGGCCTCAAACTCCACCCCTCCGGCATCGATCAAGGGATTCCCCGCTTCGCCGTTGGCCATAACCAGAACCATGTCATTGGTAGAGGTGTCCCCGTCCACGGTAAGGCGGTTAAAGGAACGTTTTACCCCGTGCCGGAGGGCCCGATCCAGGAGGGGCCCGGAGACGGCGGCGTCGGTGGTAATAAAACAGAGCATGGTGGCCATATTGGGGTGGATCATCCCCGAACCCTTGACCATAGCCCCCAACCGGACCGGAAGGCCCCGAATCTCTATTTCCAGGGAAATCTCCTTTTTCCGGGTGTCGGTGGTCATGATCCCCTCCAGGGCGGCGTCGTGACCCGCCTTATCCCCCCGCAGGGACCGGACCAGGCGGTCCATACCGGCTTCAATAACCGCAAGGGGCAGGGGTACTCCGATGACTCCGGTGGAAGCCACCGCCGCCTCCCCGGGCGCTATGGCGAGCTTTTCCGCGGCCAGGTCCGCCATACGCCGGGCCGCGGCCAGCCCGGCTTCCCCGGTACAGGCGTTGGCGTTTCCTGAATTGGCGATCACCGCCCGGCAGTTCCCCCGGGCCAGGCGCTCCCGGCTGACCAGGACGCTGGCGGCCTGGACCCGGTTTGTGGTAAACACCGCCGCCGAAGTACAGGGCTTTTCCGAACAGATCAGGGCCAGATCCCGTTTGGGGGACGAAGCCTTGATGCCGGCCCGGATACCCCCGGCCCGGAACCCCCGGGGGGCGCATACCCCCCCCGCTATCTCTTTCACTACTCCCCTCCCCTTCCGTATTCGTTATCCATGCCGCGTCCTCCGGATTTAAAACAACGAAGGAATCGCGGTAAGCCCCGCGGTTTCGTCAAATCCAAAGACCACATTCATATTCTGAACGGCCTGCCCGGCGGCGCCCTTAACCATATTGTCAATGGCGCTGAGGACGATCAGGGTGGTACCCGCCTGGTCCAGGTGTACCGAAATATCGCAGTAATTGGACTGCCGCACCCGGTTGGATGCGGCGGCTGTCCCGGGGGGAAGCAGCCGGATAAAGGGCTCGTCCCGGTAAAACGCCGCGTAAAGCTCCCGAATTTTTCCGGTTTTTTCCTCAATTTCCCCGCCGGGGGGACGGGGCGCGCCGGAGACGGCCCGGGATCGCCAGGACTCCGCCAGGGGGATATAGCTGGTACTGAGGATGCCCCGGTTCATGGGGGCCAGGTGGGGGGTAAAGATCAAAGCCGGGGCGTTTCCCCCGGCCATGGCGGCAAAATTCCGGCTTATTTCCGGGGTATGCCGATGGCTCCCCACCTTGTAGGGGATCACCGCGTCGGCACATTCGGGGTAATGGAAGGCCCGGCCCGGCTCCCGGCCCCCTCCGGTTATCCCGGAGGCGGCGTCCACGATTACCGTCCCCGGCCCGCCCAGACCCTGGGCCAGGGCGGGGAAGACCCCCAGGGACGCCGCGGTGGGATAACAGCCGGGGTTCCCGATGATCACCCGTCCCCCGGCGGCAAGGTCCTTTATTTTCCGCCGGTTGAGTTCCGGCAGGCCGTATACGGCGGCGGATCGCAGCTCGGGATACTTATAGGGCTTGCCGTACCAGGCGGTATAAGTTTCCTCATCCTCCCCAAAACGAAAATCCGCGGACAGGTCGATAAAGGGGATCCCCTTTTCCATACAAAATTTTCCGTAATCCTCCCCTACCCCATGGGGCAGGGCCGAAAAAACCACTCCGGAATTTTTAATCACCCCTTCCGCCGTATCCAGGGCAGCGGAAACGCCCTTTAAAAAATTGGGGTATACCGCCTCAATCCGGTCCCCTTCATAACTCACCGAAGAAAGGGAAAGCCCCTTAACCTCGGGATGTCCCGATAAAAGCCGGACTAATTCCGCCCCCGCGTATCCGGTGGCGCCAATAACTCCCGCGATCATATCTTAAACCTCATCTTTACTTTAATTTTTATAGAAAATCGGCCGTTAAAAGGGAATATCCCTCGGCAGCCTTATAAAGAAAGGCCGATTAACAGGACGCCAACCGGTACTTCCTCCCTTACACGAGACGGGTACCGGCGGTACGGAGGCGGGATACATAATAACCGGCAAGAAAAAAAGCCGGCCGGCGGGAAATAGAAAAACCACCCTGCTGAATGTGCTGTTTATTCATATTTATAAAATCACATAAATATTTATCTTTGTCAACGGAGGCCGTCCCAAAACATCGATTTTGGAACCAATGGATTTGTAATTTTTATACAAATTTTGCCTTGAATTTGCCAAAATCCCTTGACTAATTATCAATATTTTGGAATATTTATTCATTCTGTGGGGGGATTGTTTCAAAATAAGGCTGTTTTTATGGAACCAAAGGTCCGCACTGACCGGGTTTTGAAACCGGCCCTCAATAGGGTAAATAAGGTGGGTAAAATTATGATTCAAACAGTTGAATTGGAAGCGCAAAAAACGAGGATCTTGCAGCCCGTAATTAGCGAAGATGCCACAGAGGAATTCCACAGCGGAAAAATATACTGCGCCAATTGTATTCATTGTAAACTGATCCCCGCAAAACCCGACCGGGAGGAACGGTACGTCCTCCGCATCCGCTGTGCGGCCGGAAAATGGAAAAAAAAGCTTGGCCAGGAAAAAATGTACAAATATTGTACCATTACCCGCCGTTATCTGGATAGTTGTGATGCCTATGAGGAAATGGGAGACACCCGGGAATTCATCCGGGACCTCCGAAAAAATCTTCCTAACCGGGACGAAGTTTTCACCCTCCTTGAGGATAAGGATGAAAACGATTAGTGCCCCGACACGATTAAACCTATGGATGTGGGCGCATCCGGCCCCAGCGCGCCTTCGGTTCGCTGGGGCCGGACCGGGCTATCCGCTCTAATGAGGTTTTGACAGGTTCCCTGTCAAAACCTCATTCCGCTCCTATCCCTTGCGCGTTGCTCAGGCGGCTATTGTTGCCAGGCAACTATTGTTGCCAGATATCCGTAGTTTATTCGGGAGTCCGGTTTTATACCCCTTGTTTTTGCCGCGCTACTGTAGTATAACGGGGGTATGTACAGAATTAAGTATACGGCGCTTGTTTTGATCGGTTTGTGGCTTTTTTCCTGTGTTTCCGAACCCGGGGGCATTCCCGAAGGGTTAAGCCCCGCGCAATTGATTCAACGCGGGCAGGAGGCATCGGATGAGAATAAATTTGACGAGGCCTTAACATATTATACGGTTCTTTTGCAAAAGTATCCTGAAAATATGGAAATTGTGTGCGCGGCGGAATATGAGATTGCCTTTATCCACTATAAACAAAAAAAGTATAACCAGGCCAGGACCGAATTTAACGCCCTGTTGGCCCGGTACGATACCCCTGATGAGGAGTTGCTGCCCGCACAGTTTAAAATATTATCCCAAATTGTCCTTGCAAAACTGGACCCATCAATCCAATAGAATAACCCCATGAATAAACAGGCCCTCAGAGCGGATTTGCTTTTATTATTAACATCCTGTATCTGGGGCTTCGGCTTTGTAGCCCAGCGATCGGGAATGGAATACGTGGGGCCCTTTACCTTTAACGGCATACGGTTTATTTTAGGAAGCCTTTCCCTCCTCCCCCTTATCCTGTTTATAGGGCGGAAAAAGGGACCGGTCTTGAAACAGGCCCCGGGCTCCCTTGTTTTGTCGTCTCTCCTGGCAGGGGGGTGTCTTTTCATCGCGGTAACCTTCCAGCAGGGGGGGATCATGTTTACCACCGCGGGAAACGCGGGGTTCATCACCGGCCTGTATGTGGTATTAGTTCCCATTCTGGGTGTTTTTTTAGGGAGAAAGACCGGACTCCCCACCTGGATAGGCGCGGGATGTACCCTGACCGGACTCTATTTTCTCAGCGCCGCGGGGCACCTGGAATCCATTAATCCCGGGGATATTATCACCGCCATAGGCGCCTTTTTCTGGGCCCTTCATGTACTGCTTATTGACCGGCTGGTAAAAAACACGGATCCCCTCATGCTTTCTTCGGGGCAATTCGCCTGGTGCGGCCTTTTTTCGCTTATCACCGCCCTGGGGGCGGAACCTTTTTTGGGGGACTGGGTAGAAGCGTTAAATCCGGCCCTGCGTTCTTCGGGGCTTTTTTCCTGGTACAGCTTTCCCGAATTGTTAACCGGCATCGGTTCCGGCGCTTTTTCCGGGACATTTCTGCTGGACAGCCTTATCCCCATACTCTACGGAGGCCTCGCCTCGGTGGGTATTGCCTACACCCTCCAGGTAGTGGCCCAACAGTACGCGCCTCCGGCCCACGCGACCATCATCCTCTGCCTGGAAGGGTGTTTTGCCGCTATCGGGGGGATTTTGCTCCTGGGGGAACCCCTGGGCGCCTGGACCCTCCTGGGGTTTTGCCTCATGCTCTCCGGAATGCTCGTCACCCAGTGGGAGGTTATCGCCGGCGGTTTCGGCGGAAAGGATGCGGGAAACGGCTAAGATACCCCCGGGAGACGGTACGGTACGGCTCTTTACCAACCACCGGGAAGCCCTATTTGTCAAGCGGCCCAACCGCTTCCTTATCATCGCCCGGGACGGGGACGAAGAAATTGCCTGCCACTGCCCTAATCCGGGGCGGCTCATCGAATTTGTTTTTCCCGGTTCAAAACTCATCCTGGAACGGAGAGCGCCCTTTTCCCCGGGCCCGGGGAGGGCAAAATCTCCCAAGGCCAAAACCGGCTGGACCGCCGTGGGGATCCATTACCGGGACGGGATAGTCCCGCTCTTTTCCTCCCGGGCAAATAAGGCCGCGGAGACCCTGATCCTTAAAAAAATAATCCCCGGCCTCCGGGAAATCCATGGGGAATTTACCTTGGGAGCGTCCCGGTTCGATTTTCTCTGCATCGACGGGAAGGGAAACCGGCACCTGGTGGAAGTAAAGGCCTGTTCCCTCATCGAATACGGGGTAGCCATGTTCCCCGACGCCCCCAGCGGCCGGGCGCTGAAACACCTGGAGGAGCTGGCGGCCCTATGGGCCGAGGGGTATACCTGCCATGTGCTTTTTGTCATTGTCCACGGGAAAGCCCGGGTTTTTATCCCAAACATCCACACCGACCCCGCCTTTGCCGCTGCCTTGAGCCGTTACGGCAATACCGGGGACAAATCGGGGGTGAGGATCCACGCCGCCCTGCTTTGCTGTGACCGGGAGGGAAGGGCGGCATTGACATCGGCCTCAGTACCGGTAGATCTTTCCCATGGGGAACTGGCGGAAAGCAATCGGGGGAATTACCTCATCCTCCTTAAAATCCCCATATCCACGGAAATTATTACCGGAGCCTTGGGCCCCCGGCTTTATGCCCCGGGCTGGTATGTTTACGCCGGTTCCGCCCGGAAAAACCTGTCCGCCCGGGTAAACCGGCATCTGCGAAAAAACCGAAAACAAAAACACTGGCACCTTGATTACCTTACCCCCCAGGCGGAAACCATCAAGGCCCTGCCGATCCGCTCCTACCGCAACCTGGAATGTTCTTTGGCAAAGGCCCTGGACGATCTGGGGGGAACAGCCATCCCCGGATTCGGCTGTTCCGACTGCCGCTGCAAGAGCCATCTCTTTTATTTTACGGATCCCCCCATGGGAAACCGGGCCTTTGTGGACCTGCTGCTCAAATTCCGGCATGAAACGGGTTTACAAAGGGAAGGCTGATCTACCGCAACAAGGCTTTTTATACCACCTCGTAACCGGCCTCAACTACCGCGGCTTTCATCGCTTCCAAGGTTACCTTATCCTCATGGTCCACTACCGCGTTTTTCTCCTTGAGGCTCACCGCGGCATTTTTTACCCCCGATATCTCTTTTAGAGCATCGCTTACATGCCGCACACAGTGATCACAGGACATTCCTTCTATGTTCAGCGTCGTTTTCATATAAACTCCTTCTAACGCATACCTTTCCCCAATAAAAAAAGCCTGGCAATGACCTACTTTCCCACCGCTTCGAGCGGCAGTATCATCGGCGTAAGAGGGCTTGACTTCCGTGTTCGGAATGGGAACGGGTATAACACCTCCACCATAATCACCAGGCAATTAATTACCATACAAACCAGGGGATACGACGTATCAAAAGGGCAGCGCAACAAGAACGATAATATGGTCAAGCCTCACGGTAGATTAGTAGTGGTCGGCTCAATACCTTACGATACGTAGACCTCCACCCTATCAACCAGGTAGTCTTCCTGGTACCTTTAGGAGGGTCGAACCCTCAGGGATGGTTTATCTTGAGGCGGGCTTCCCACTTAGATGCCTTCAGCGGTTATCCCTTCCGAACGTAGCTACCCGGCACATGCCCTTGGCAGGACAACCGGTACACCAGAGGTTCGTCCATTTCGGTCCTCTCGTACTAAAAACAGCTCCTCTCAACCATCCAACGCCCATGGCAGATAGGGACCGAACTGTCTCGCGACGTTCTGAACCCAGCTCA
>JAIRMO010000121.1 GCA_031258625.1 Spirochaetaceae bacterium
AAGCGCCGCGGCCAGCGCCGCCGCTACGCCGCAGGCAATGACATTCCCCGCCTCAATATCGTTTGCCAGACCGATAATCCCCGTACTCACGCTGATCAGAAACCCCGCCACGGCCAGCACGGTAAAAATCTTCGCCCGGAATTCCAGGCTGCCGGGGAACAGCGCGTTTTTCACCCGCTCAAAATGGCGTCTTGCCTCCAGGAAATTTCGCATGGGGCCAGTATAGCACATCGGGAGGCGCTAAGAAATATTGGATATTTGAGGGGGAGCACTTTTTTCTCCGGCGTGAAAAAAAGGTGTTCTTACTTCGCCCTACAGGGGCGGATATGCTCCGTCCTCATATAGAGCGCCCGGGGGTATCCATCTGTGAGGTAAGCCCCTACCGCCACCGGACCTCGTATTCCAGGGGTTTTTCCAGGACCAGAAAATCCACCAGGGGAAACTCAAACCGGGCCTGGGCGCCGGAAAAGGTCCCTCCCCGGATGTCGCTGATGGGGCCGGGAAAATCGACCTTTGCCGTAATCCGGGCCGCGGCAATTTCATCCGCCACCTTCCGGCCATAGATCCAGCCTACCTGGTCAAGATAATCCGCCTTGGAAAGAACCTCTCCCGTGGCCGCCGGAGCCATCAGGGCGGCGAGGTATGCCGTTACCTCTTCGGAGACAAGGGAAAGCACCAGGGGCGCCGAATCCCGGTCCAAGGTAATGGCCAACCGTCCCCCCGAGGAGGGCGGGTTTTCCCGCCGGGGCTCGTAGACGATAAACCTGCGGGGAACCGCTGATCCGGCGGTCCCTTCCGGCAGGGAGAGAAAGGCGTCTACCGGGAAAATATGGATGACGCCCGCCACGGTGGTAGGATTGATATTAACCAGGGAGACCCCGGTAATTCCCGGGGCGGCGATCATGGAACGGCCGATGGCGGGTCCGTCAATGACGGCCCCCTCCGGATCCCTCCCGGAATCCCAGACTCCGGACAGGGCCCGGATCAGAGATGCGGTTCCCGGCTCCAGGGATGCTTCCAGGGATAGGTTCGCCGAACCTTCGTGGCGGAGGACCCCATCTATGCTAGCGGAACAGGAGGGGAATGAAATAAAAATTAATATATAGAAGAAAAAAAATTTCATGGCTTAAATGTAGGGGCTATCTAAAAAGAAAACAAGTAAGACGGCAGCAATTCAAAGTTTAAACAGGCAAAAAAGGAAAGACGCCCGGAAAAACTCTGAATCACTACAAAAAATAGGGAATGGTATGGTAAAAAATGACCTCATTGTCCCTGTACCGTATTAAGACGATCCTTTTTGTCAAAACAATGAGGTCATTTTTAGATTGAACTAAGCTTTATTTTAAACTTTGAATTGCTGGTAAGACGGCCCCCAAACCGACCGTTTTGCCGCCGGCCCTGGCAGGTTTTTAGACTTAAGCCTTGCGGAACTGCGTTTTCCAAACCTGCGGTTACAATTTGTGCCGCTTTAGTGCAACCATTATCATGCAATCGTGTCTAATCAAAAGGATAGATATATGGAAATAAGTGTTGAAAATTTCCTGAGACCGAGGAATTGCCGGAAACCCAACCGGGGTTTTCGGAGGTTCCCTTAATTTAATTTTACGAGGTGATATATGAGCAACGTGTACGTGCCCTGGGCTTATTTGGATGATTACCGGGGAAAAGTTTTTACCGGCACATGGCCTACCCTGCCGGAGGCCTTTAAAATCACCGTTTCCCGTTATGGGGACCGGCCCTGTTTTACCATCTTTGAACCCGGCCGTATCACCCTGACCTATAATGAGGCGTATAAGATAATCCGGGCCGTGGCCCGGTGGCTTCATAGCAGGGGGATCAAAAAAGGGGATACGGTGGCCTTAACGGGCAAAAATTCCCCCGAATGGGCGGTAAGCTATATCGCCATCCATTTTGCCGGGGGCGTGGTGGTCCCCATTGATTATCAGCTTAAAACCGAAGAAATGGACCTGCTCTTAAAGACCTCGAAGGCCCGGGTTCTTTTTGTGGATGAAGAAAAACATGAGCGGTATACCCAGAATCCGGGAGTCTTAACGGATATTATTTCCCTTAAAAAGGGGATTGGCACTTATGTATACGACCTGGATGGGCCGGAGGCGGATATTGAGCAGCCCCAAGAGACGGATCTGGCGGCCATCCTCTTTACCTCCGGTACTACCGGCGTTCCCAAGGGAGTTATGCTGACCCACGCCAATTTCCTGGCGGATAATTACCTGGCCCAGTCTCATCTTGTGCTGTTTCCCTCCGATGTGTTTTATGCCCTGCTGCCGATCCACCACGCCTATAGTATGACCGTCTTTATCGTGGTCATGGCCGTGGGGGCGGAACTGGTATTCGGCAAGCGGATGGTTACCAAGGCCATCCTTAAGGACCTTAAGGAGGCGAAGATCACCCTTTTTCTGGGGGTTCCCATGCTCTTTAATAAGCTCCTGGCGGGGATTATGCGGGGGATTAAGGAAAAGGGGCCCATTGTGTTCGCCCTTGTCACGATCATGATGGGAATCTCGGGGTTCATTAAGAAGACCTTTAAAATAAATCCCGGAAAGAAGATGTTCCATTTTATTCTGGAACAGGCGTCCCTGACCACCGTAAAAACCTGTATTTGCGGCGGCGGCCCCCTGGCGGCCAGCATATTCAGAAAATACAACCAACTGGGAATCAATTTTATTCAGGGTTACGGCCTCACCGAAACATCCCCCATCATCAACCTTAATCCCATAGAGCATTACAAAGAGGCCAGCGTGGGCAAGGTGATCCCCCAGGTGGATATGAAGGTCCTTAACCCCGATGAACGGGGAGTAGGGGAAATCATCGTCAAAGGACCGGTGGTAATGAAGGGCTACTACGAGATGCCCGAGGAAACCGCCGCGGCCTTTACCGAAGACGGCTATTTAAAAACCGGGGATCTGGGATACCTGGACAGTGAGAATTATCTCTATCTGACCGGCCGGGCAAAGAACATTATTGTTACCGAGGGTGGCAAAAACGTCTATCCCGAAGAGATCGAAAATGAGTTCCAGCTTTTCGAGGAAATAGAACAGATCCTGGTCCGGGGTTTTGTTCTGGATAAAAGGCTGAAAACCGAGGGAATAGAGGCACTGGTCTATCCCAACCCGGAGTTCTTTAAGGGCCCGTCCGGGAATGAAGAAGAAACGGCGGCTTTGAAGGAAGAAATAAAGGCCCGGATAGACAAAATCATCGTCGAAGTGAATCAGCGGCTGCTCCCCTACCAAAGAATTGAACGGGTGCAGATCCTGGATGAGCCCATGGAAATGACCACCACGAAGAAGATTAAGCGGGACGCCGTATAAAACGGGAACCGGGCCGGCCTGCCCATTGGCCGCCCGGACGCTGCCACGGAGATCCTTTCTACTCCGCCGGCATCAGCCGGTAGCCGCCGGCCTCCGCCGGAGACAGGGTCCCAATCGCCGGATATACCGCATCCCCCCAATGGGAATAGCGTTCTATTTTTCAGTACCCTGAGCCCCTTTCAAAACTTGAGCTTTTGAAACAGAATCATTCTTCAAAGATTGGTTTAACGGCGGCGACCTCAAATTCATCGTATATTTCTTTATCCGGTTTTTTTGTGATAAGACTCACCACCACAATACATAACAGGGAAATACCAAAACCCGGCACCAGCGAGTAGAGGCCGGTAAGCTCACCAAGGTTAGTCCAAGTTTCCCCCGCCTTAATTAAGGGAATATAATCCCAGATAATCATCGTAAGGCCGCCGCTAAAAATCCCCGCCAGGGCGCCGTTGCGATTGAGCCGCCGCCAATAAAGGGAAAGCAGCGT
>JAIRMO010000192.1 GCA_031258625.1 Spirochaetaceae bacterium
GGGTCAGACCCTATGATGGGGATTCAACCATCGGGGTCAGGCCCCGGTACGAGGAAACGGCGATCCAAACCGCTTTTCTCCTCATACTTCCCCTTCTCCCCGCCCCGGCCCCCGGATAATCGGCGCCAATCCGCCCCGGATTCCGAATCGGCGCCCCTGTCCTCCCCAAGCCGAAAACTCCCCGGGGAAAGGTCTGTCCTGAAACAGGCAGGTAATCTGAATTGTGGGTCAAGTTTAGCCGCTCTGCGGCGGAGTTGGTTGATTCCTGATGTTTTCCCCGGAATAATGGGGTATACTAAAGGGATATGAAACAAAAAATCAAAGAACTCTTAGGTTTTATTTACGGGGCCCCTCTGGGAGAGCGGATCTACCCCAAACTATTGGAAATCATTGATCAGGGAACCGGGGGGGAAGGGGGCGCCGGTCCCGCCCTTTCCCCCTTTACCGCCGCGGATGTACTCCTCATCGCCTACGGGGATATGCTTGCCCCGCCGGAGGGGAGCGGGCCAAAGGAAAGCGGCCTCGCCCGGCTGGGGCGGTTCCTTGCCCGGTGGAACCCCGGGGCCTTTACCTGCCTCCACCTGCTTCCTTTCCACCCCTATTCATCGGACGACGGCTTTTCGGTGATCGATTACCGGGAAGTGGATCCCCGGTTTGGTTCCTGGGAGGATATACAAGAACTGGGCCGGCATTGTAAGCCGGTTTTTGATTTTGTTCTGAACCACGGCAGCGTAGAAAGCCGGTGGTTCCGGGGCTTTTTAGCCGGGGACAGGAAATACGCGGGATGGTATATCACCAAACCGGATGATTTTGACTGTTCCGCCGTGGTCCGTCCCCGGACCCACCCCCTCCTTACCCCTTTTACCCGGGCGGACGGTTCGGTGGCGTATGTGTGGACCACCTTTAGCGCGGATCAGGTGGATTATGACTTCTCAAACCCCGAGGTATTGCTCGAATTTGTCCGGATTTTTCTTGAGTATTACCGCCGGGGGGCCCGGATAGTCCGGCTGGATGCCATCGCGTATCTGTGGAAAGAGCCGGGGACCCCCTGTATCCACCATCCCAAGACCCATGGGGTGGTCCGGCTCCTCCGGGCGGTGATGGATCATCTCATGATGGACCTCCGGATCCTCACCGAAACCAACGTACCCCATAAGGAGAACATCTCCTATTTTGGCCGGGGGGACGAAGCCCACATGGTGTACAATTTTGCCCTGCCCCCCCTGGTACTCCACGCCGCGATTTCCGGGGACTCAGGCCCCCTCAGGACTTGGGCCGGGACCCTGCCCCCTCCCCGGGAAGGTCCGGTGTTTCTCAACTTTTTGGCCAGCCACGATGGGGTGGGGCTTACCCCGGCCCAGGGACTGGTGGACAAGGCCGCCTTTGCCGCCACCATCGAAGAGGCGAAAAAACGGGGGGCCCTGGTTTCTTACAAGAGCGGTCCCGAAGGCCCTGTCCCCTACGAGCTTAACTGTTCCTATGCGGATATGGTCGCCCCGGAGAGCCTGGGGGCGGATTTACCCGGGGATGAAGGGGTCAGACTCCGGGCCCGGGCCTTCCTCGCTGCCCAGGGGGTACTTTTGGCTCTGCCGGGGCTGCCGGCGGTGTACTTCCACAGTTGGATAGGTTCCCGGGCATGGAGGGAGGGGCCGGCCCTGCACAATTCCAACCGGGCCATTAACCGGGAAAAGCCCCCCATAGACCGGGTGGAAAAGGAACTGGAGGATCCCGCCTCCTTTCGGTACCAGGTGTACCGGGGCTTCCACCGGCTCCTTGAATTCCGGGCATCCGAGGGGGCCTTTAGCCCGGAGGTTCCCCACCGGATCCCCGAAGCCGCCGGGACGGTCTTTGCCGTCCTCCGGGGCCCGGATTCGGAGGGCCGTTGGGTCCTCTGTGTGCAGAACTTGGGTTCCGTCCCGGCCCGGTTCATCCCCCAAGACCCGCCCCTTGAGTCCCGGGCACCCCTCAACCTGGAGGGCTGGGAGACCCGGTGGATAGCCTTTGGCGGCGGCCGGGAACAACGGGAGGTATCAACCCGGCAGCAGGATCCTTAAGATGCCATATACCGCCGCGTTGTACGCCCCATGAGCCCAGGCCAAACCATGGATGGAACGGAACTTTAGAAAAATGAAGGATAAAAAAGTCCCCGCCAGGGCCGCGTTTAATACCCCCGGGACCCCCTCGTAAACATGGCAGAGGGAAAACAGGAGAACCGAAAAACATACCCCCTTCGCCGGTTCCGTTTCCCCGAGCCGCCTTAGGAGATAAAACCGGAAATAACTTTCCTCCACATAGCCGGTGGTAAGGACCGAAAAGACCATTACCACCCATTGAAAGAAATTTTTAGGGGGCTCTATAAATAAAGGTAAAAAAAGGTCCTTAAAGAACAACGAACCCAGGGAACCGCAAAGCCCGATAATCAGAAGCCCGGGGAAGGTGATGAGGGCCGTTTTCAGGTCCGGTATGCCGGGCTTGGGTAAACGAGCCCCCCTGGTCAATCCCAAAACATACCATATCAGGGCAAAGGACGGTATATTATAGACCATGATACGGCTTAATTCCCGGTTTACTGAAAAAACAACCGTGCCCGGGGAAACAAAACCTATACCGGGAAGAAAAAGCACGCAAAACAGTATCAGCGGTTCCAAGAGGATACCCATGTAAAACTCCTTTTGACAGGCCCGGTGTCCCGCTATTATAGTAAGATAAGACAGTATCAAAACTAACCGAGTTTTAAAATTGGCTCAATAGGTGCCCGTTTGGGAAAAAAAACGCGAATAATTAAAGCAATATGGAGGATAATGCCCTATATATAATACGGAGGAGGAAACAATGAAACATCACGAGGAAATCCCCGGGTCCCGGGGTCTGTTTTTTAGCGGACCGGTTATGGCCCGGATGGAAAGGGACCAATGGTAGGCGCTTTTATCCGCTCTCCGGTAATATACGCTGTTTTTGGGGCCCTGGGGAGTTATTACGGCTTAACCGGATTATACCTCCGGGGAGGCTCGCGGGTCCCTTGGATAGCGGCGGGGGGAGGGGCAGTATACGTCCTCATTGCCCTGTTTCGTGTCCTGGGGGACAGCCCCGGGTGTTTTTTTTCGGATCCCCGAATCTGTTATTATTTTAGAAAAATCTGCCGTTATGTTACCGCCTTGGCCCTGGGTTTTTCTCTGGGGCTTACGGTACAGCGCACATATATCGCCTCGGAACTGCGGCTGGGGCTTCCCCGGGAGAGGGTCCGGGGAATTACCGGGACCCTGTTGGACGATCCCCGGGCGTTTAGCGACGGCCGGGGCATGGGGTATCTTCAGGTATCCGGCG
>JAIRMO010000194.1 GCA_031258625.1 Spirochaetaceae bacterium
GGGTCAGACCCTATGATGGGGATTCAACCATCGGGGTCAGGCCCCGGTACGAGGAAACGGCGATCCAAACCGCTTTTCTCCTCATACTTCCCCTTCTCCCCGCCCCGGCCCCCGGATAACCGGCGCCAATCCGCCCCGGATTCCGAATCGGCACCCCTGTCCTCCCCAAGCCGAAAACTCCCCGGGGAAAGGTCTGTCCCGAAACAGGCAAGTAATCTGAATTGTGGGTCAAGTTTAGCCTATGGGGGCCGCCCGCCAGCGGGCTTTATGCCCCTGGCGCGGGTTCCCACAAGGGAATCCCGCTCCCTCCTTCGCCCATCAGCGGCAATCGAAGGAGGGGAGCCGCGCGCATTCCCGGGGGACCGCCCTCCGGGGCCTAAAAGGGGCTATGCCCCCCCCGCCTCAGCCTTAAAGGCGGTCCAGGTCCGGGTATGTTCTTCGTCCGCCTCGGCGCTGATGTTTCCAATCATCTCCATATTGATATTAAACCCCGCGGGCAGCGTAAGGAATTCCTTGTATTCCTTACCGATGTAGGGGTCGGAGGCGGAATAGGTACTGTAATATCCCAGGAATTCAAAGCACTGAGCCCCCCGCTCGGCATCCAGGATATAGTTGAGGAAGGCGTAGGCCGCATCCGGGTTCGGGGCCTTGCTGGGGATAAAGCCCGCCATGATGCCAAAGCCGATGCCTTCTTTGGGGAACACCACCTTGAGGGCGGGGTTTTCCATTTTCGCCATGGTTACCTGGGAGGTGTACATTACCGCTACGGAGATTTCCCCCGAGAGGAGTTCATCCTGGAGGTAGTCGTCCCGGATAAGACGGATATTCGGGGCCAGGGCAAGGAGCCGGTCTCCGGCGGCCCGGATGGCGCCGAGATCCCCGGTGTTGTAACTTTGGCCCAGTACCTTGAGGGCCATGCCGTTGATGACCCGGTAATTTTCAATGATCCCCACACTGTCCACCAGGGCGGGGTTCCAAAGATCCTCATAGCCGGCGATGGGGATATTCACCCGGGCGGGGTCGTACACAATGGTCTGGACCCCGGCGCCGTAGGGTACGGTATACTCGTCGGCGGGGTCGTAAAATTGCTTCTGGTAGATGGGATTGATGTTGCGGTAGTTCGACAGGCGGCTTTTATCGAGTTTTTGCGCCAGTCCCTGGGCAATGGTGGTTTCGATGATGTAGTCGTCGGCGATCACCAGGTCGTAATCCCCGCCCCCCGCGGCCTCAAGCCGGGTGAGCATGGTCTCATCATAATCAAAATTGACATAATTGATGGTAATACCCGTTTCCGCCTCAAAGCCGTCGAGGATATCCTGGGGGAACATCTCGTCCCAGGTAAAAAGGGTAAGCTGTTTGGGGGCGGTACTTTTGGCCTTGGAACATCCGGCGCTTATGGCCGCCAGGATGATGGTCAGGACGAGGACGATCACCGGAAGTCTGTTTTTCTTCATACAATTTCTCCTATGTTTTTTTTATGCTGCGGTCGCTGTTAAGGGACCGGGCAACAAGAGCTGAACAGGTGGCCAGAACCATGGTGGCGATAAACAGCAGGGTACACAAGGCGTTGGTCTTGGGGGTAACCCCGGTTTTTATCTGGGAATAGATTTTTATCGGCAGGGTGTTGGTATGCACCCCGGTAACAAAGACGCTGATGATCACGTCGTCAAAGCTCATGGCAAAGGAAATGAGCATCCCCGAAACAATGGCGGGCAGTATCAACGGCAGGGTGATATCCCAAAAGGCCCGGGTCTCCCCGGCCCCCAGGTCTTTGGCGGCTTCCACATAGCTTTTATCCATCCCCAGGATCCGGGCTTTTACCAGAAGATAGGTATAGGGGACGCAGATGGCGGTATGGGCGATGACCAGGGTAACCATCCCGAAGGGCAGGGCAAGGAGGGAAAAAAAGGCGAGAAACACCATGCCCAGGATAATTTCAGGAACCATAATCGGCAGGATCGAAAGGTACTCCATCACCTTAGCCCCCGGGGGCAGGACCCGGGACATCCCCGCGGCGGCCAGGGTGCCGATGACCGCGGCGGCGGCGCTGCTGAGCAGGCCCAGGACCACACTGTTCCGCAGGGCCTGGAACATGGACCGGTCCCTGAAAAGCTCCCGGTACCACCGGAGGGAAAACCCGTCCCAAACCGAACTCAGGCGGCCGGCGTTAAAGGAATAAAGGATGACCAGGAGGATAGGCACGTACATCAGGAACAGGATCACGAAGAGGTAAAGATTGGAGAGCCGGCGGCGGTTTTTCATACCAGTCCCTCCAGTTCCCCGGACCGGGTAAGCCGGCGGTATAAATAGAGGAAAAGGCTGGTCATCCCCATCAGTACCACGCTTAACGAGGCGGCAAAGGGCCAGTCGTGGGCCTTCATCAACTGTTCCTGGATCAGGTTTCCCACCAGCGCCACCTTGTTTCCCCCCAGGATGTCGGCGATAAAATAGAGGCCCATGGAGGGGATAAAGGTCAGGACCACCCCGGAAAAAAGCCCCGGCATGGTGAGGGGGAAGCTGACGGTACAAAAGGCCCGGAAGGAGGAAGCCCCCAGATCCCGGGCGGCTTCTACCAGGCTCCAGTCCAGCTTTTCGGCGCTGGTATATACCGAATAGATCATAAAGGGGGAGAGGGCGTAGACCATGCCGGTAACCACCGCGGGATAGGTGTAGAGTAATTTTAAGGGCCCCCCGGTGAGCCCCAGGGACAAGAGGACGGAGTCCAGCACCCCGTTTGCCCGGAACACGATGATCCAGCCGTAAAGACGCATCAAAGAGCTGGTCCAAAAGGGGATGATCAAGAGCAGCATGGCCCGGTTCCGCCATTTCCTGTCCAGGCGGGCCATAAAATACCCGAAGGGGTAGCCGATGAGGATCACGAGGAAGGTACTGAGCAGGGCCAGCCTGGCGGACCGGACAAAGGTTTCCAGGTAGACCGGTTCAAGGATCCGCCGGTAGTTCCGCAGGGTGAATATCGGGGTTACCCCCCAGGCGCCGGAGCGGGACATAAAACTCAACATCAGCATATAAAGCAGGGGCCCCAGGACAAAGGCCAGGGTGAAAACGTACAGGGGCAGCACCGCGAGCAGTTCGACCCGGGTAAGCCGCTGCCGGGACAGGGGTTTGGACAACCTAGTCATGGGGGGTTCCCCCATCCACCGGCGCCGCCCGGTCCGCCGGCCAACTCACCCGCACATCCTGCCCAATCCCCAGTTGGGAATCAATGCCGTGCCTGCTGGCCGTAACCTCCCCCCCTCCCCGGAGGGCCGCGGTGATCCGCAGTTGGCCCCCGGCAAAACTCTTTCCGGTGACGGTTGCCGCAAGCCCCGCAAACCCGCCGGGGGGGGCTTCTTCCGCGGGCAGCAGTTCTATATATTCGCTGCGGACCGCCACGGCGATCCCCGTTTCCCCCGGCGGGCCCCCGGCGGAAACCTCAACCTCCCCGCGGCCCGCGGGGTGTTCAAAGACGAGGGTTTCTTTTCCGGCCCCTCCGGGCCGCCGGGAAACCACCCTCCCCTCCAATATATTCGCGTTCCCCACAAAGCGGGCCACAAAACTCGTGCGGGGATGATCGTAGACCTCCGCGGCGGAACCGATCTGTTCAAAACGGCCGTTCCGCATCACCGCGATCCGGTCCGACATAGTTAAGGCTTCTTCCTGATCGTGGGTTATATAGATAAACGTAATCCCCAACTGTTTTTGGAGCCCCTTTAATTCGGTCTGCATCTGGCGGCGGAGCTGGAGGTCCAGGGCGCCCAGGGGTTCGTCCAGGAGCAGCACCTTGGGCCGGTTCACCACCGCCCGGGCCACGGCAACCCGCTGACGCTGCCCCCCGGAAAGCTCGTGGGGAAGCCGCCGCTCATACCCCGCAAGGCGTACCAGTTCCAGGGCGTCCCCCACGGCCTTTTTTATTTCCCCCCTGGGCAGGCGTTTCAGCCTGAGGCTGTAGGAGATGTTCATTTCCACGTTCATGTGGGGGAACAGGGCGTAGTTTTGAAAAACCATGTTCACGTCCCGCTTGTTCGGCTCCCGTCCGGTTACCTCCTCCCCCGCGAGGAACACCCGGCCCCTGTCGGCCTGTTCAAGCCCCGCGATGATCCTGAGGGTGGTGGTTTTACCGCACCCCGAAGATCCCAGCAGGGTGATAAATTCACCCGCCTTCACGGAAAGATCGATCCCCCGCAGGACTTCCACCTCGCCGAACCGCTTCTCAATGCCTTCCAAACGCAATAATTCCTGAGCGATCATCGCCCCCTCTCATCAAAGACCCGCACCGGATTATTCTCATAAATAATACGTATTTAATAGGTTTCAACGCAAAACTAAAATTGCCCAAGAAAAGTGTAAGGATGCTGGGTTTAAATGTCAATATGAATACAACAGGCCCCGGATGAACGGGGAGAAAAAAAAGAAGGGGGGGCTGTTTCCCCGCCGCTTCCTGCGGACAGGCACGGATGCCGCCCGCCCCCCCTCCGCCTGAGAAAATAGGCCCGCCGGTTACGGCGGGCCTCTTTTCTCCGCCTACCCCTCAATCAGGGGCTTTGGGGTCTGACCCTTTGCGTATATTTATACAAACCCCGCCCCAAGAGGGGGTTCCCGTGCTCCCTAAGTAAACGCCTGTGGCCCCTCTTATTTACTCTTTACCATCCAAATCAGGCCCCCGCCCAGGAGCGCCGCCGCCGGCAGCCCTATCAGCGTAAAGGTCTTCCAAAACCGCGAGCTTTCCGCGTATTTCCGCGATAACGCCGACTGCCTCTTGGAGATTTCGGATATTTCGTTCAGCCGTATCTG
>JAIRMO010000216.1 GCA_031258625.1 Spirochaetaceae bacterium
CCAAACCCGGGCAAATCCACGGCGCAGACCCGGTAATAGGGGGCCAGGGCCTCCAGAAAAGGCTGAAAGGATGAAAAGTCGGTCCCCCAGCCGTGTAAAAAAAGAACCGTTTCCCCGGACCCGGTATCAAAATAATGAACCGTGATGCCATCGATATTTTTCATTAACCGGAGTATACCACGGGAAGCCGGGCGTGTTAAGCCGGCGGGATTCATGATCAGCAATTCAAAGTTTTAATAGGCATGAAGAGAAAAGACGCCTAAAAAAACTTCCGGGGGTCCTGTCGGCCGGGCAAATAGCGGTTCCCCCCGGAGGGTCCCCCCGCTATTTGCCCGCCGCCACCCCATGTCAACTTTTTCGGGCGTCTTTTCTCTCCGAAAAAAACAAAAATTGCTGCAAGAAAATGGGAATATTATGGTAAAAAATGACCAAATGGTTACTCTACTGAATTAAGATGACCGTATACTTCAAAACCATTTGGTCATTTTTAGATTGAACGACCCTTTTTTAAACTTTGAATTGCTGATTCAAGATCCGCTTTACCCGGTCATTCCTGCCCCCCCCTATCGGTTGAGGCGGTTCCAAAACTTCGGCTTTTGGGAGAGCCCCGGTTATTCAGACGGCAAAATATCCTATTATTCCGATAGTTTTATTATATATCTTGCATAAATTTATTATTTCGGATAGAATATGTTTAATTTGAGGGGGTTTTCAAAATTTAGTATATTGAAGATACCCCGAGGAAAAACCGCCCTCACCGACGGTTTTTCAAATAAACCAAGGCTGCTTTCCAAAGGCATGGTCCGGGACTATGGTTTTGAAAAAGCCGCCTTTGACCCAAGGAGTGTATCATGGCGAACAGAATTATTTCCGTCAGGACCGTTGTGGCCATTGGGATCGGGGCGGCCCTCCTCTTTGTGCTTATGCGTTTTGTGGCGATTCCCTCGGGGGTTCCCAACACGAACCTCAACCTGGGGATTGCCATATTAACGGTTTTTGGGGCGATCTTCGGCCCCATCGCAGGGTTTCTCATCGGTTTTATCGGGCATACCTTGACGGATCTTACCTGGGGAGGGGTATGGTGGAGTTGGGTTATCGCCGATGCGGCCTACGGGCTCCTTATCGGTTTGTTCTGGAGATTCTACAAGATCGAGGAAGGCCGGTTCGGCATAAAAGGGGCGATCATCTTCAACGGAATCCAGATCCTCAGCAACCTGGCGGCCTGGGCTTTAATCGCCCCAAGCCTGGACATCCTGATATACCAGGAGCCTGCGGACAAGGTCTTTCTCCAGGGTATCGTTGCCGGCAGTCTTAACGGCGCCGTGGTCCTTATCCTGGGAACCCTCCTGGCCCTGGGCTATTCCCGTACCAAAGTAAAGGCGGGTACTTTGAAGGCTGAATGATCGTCCGGAGTCCTGATACGGTCCTGGCATTTGAGGGTTTTACCTTTCAATACCAGGCCCAGGCGGAACCGACCCTGTATGATATTAATTTACGGGTCCGCCGGGGGGAAAAGATCCTTATCCTGGGGCCTTCGGGATCGGGGAAATCGACCCTGGTCCATGGTATTAACGGCCTTATCCCCCATGCCTTTAGGGGCGGTATCACGGGCTCCTTGACCATTCTAGGGGAGGATATCCGGTCCCTGGATATTTTTGATATCTCCAAAAAGGTGGGTACCGTACTGCAGGATACCGACGGCCAGTTTGTGGGGCTTACCGCCGGGGAGGATATCGCCTTTTCCGCGGAAAATGACCGGATCCCCACCCCGGAGATGCGCCGCCGGGTGGTGGAGGCGGCGGAATTGGTGGCCATGGAAGACCACCTGGAAAAATCCCCCCAGGATCTTTCGGGGGGCCAAAAACAGCGGGTCTCCCTGGCGGGGGTCCTTTTGGAGGATACGGAGATCCTCCTTTTTGACGAACCCCTGGCAAACCTCGATCCCGCCACGGGAAAAGAGGTGATAGAACTCATCGATAAACTCCACCGGGAGACGGGTAAAACCATCCTCATCGTGGAACACCGTTTGGAGGATGTCCTCCACCGGCCGGTGGACCGGATTGTGGTTATCGATCAGGGCCGGATCATCGCGGACCTGCCCCCGGGGGAACTCCTGGCGGCGGATATATTACGGAAAACCGGCATCCGGGAACCCCTCTATATCAGCGCCCTCCGCTACGCCGGTATTGAAATTACCCCCGCCATGGCTGAACCCCCGGCTTTTCTCGACTTTGATCCCCGGTTGCTGCGGGAGTGGGACCGGGGGGGGCGGGAGGATCCGCCGGAACAGGCCGGAAAGCCCCTCCTGGAGATCCAAAACCTTTGTTTTAATTACCCCGAGGGCCGCCCGGTCCTGGGCTCCGTCTCCTTTACCCTGGCCGGGGGGGGCTGTACCAGCCTGATCGGGAAAAACGGGGCGGGAAAATCCACCCTGGCAAAGCTCGTCTGCGGCTTTATTGAGCCGGTTTCGGGGCGGATCCTCTTTAACGGGGAAGATTTGGGGGGCCTGTCCATCAAAGAACGGGCGGAGCGGATCGGTTATGTGATGCAGAACCCCAACCAGATGATCTCCTTCCCCCTGATTTTCGACGAAGTCGCCCTGGGCCTGCGGACCCGGGGGGTGGGGGAGGGGGAAATCCGGGACCGGGTCCAGGAGGTCCTGGGGATCTGCGGCCTCTACCCCTTTCGGAACTGGCCGGTGAGCGCCCTCAGTTACGGCCAGAAAAAACGGCTGACCATCGCGGCGATCCTCGTCATGGGGCCTTCTCTGATCATCATGGATGAACCCACCGCAGGGCAGGACCACCGCCATTACACGGAGTTTATGGAATTCCTCAGCCGGCTGAACCGGGAACGGGGGCTCTCCCTCCTCTTGATCACCCACGATATGCACCTGATGTTGGAATACACCTCCCAGGCGGTGGTCCTTTCCGAGGGCAGGGTCATTGCCGACGCCTCCCCCGCGGAGGTCCTGACCGATGACGGGATTATCGCCCAGGCAAGCCTCAAACGGACCTCCCTCTACGACCTTGCCCTCCGGGGGGGTATTGCGGATCCCCGGGGGTTTGTCCGGCATTTTATTTGCCATGAACGGGGGGAAAGGCGGCGGGGGAGGGGGCGGTCATGAGCCGTTTTATGCTTGCCTATATCGACCGGCCGTCCCCGGTCCACGCCCTTTCGGGGGCCGTCAAATTCATCGTTTTTCTGCTCTGGTCCGTCCTGGGGATGGTGAGTTACGATACCCGGGTGCTGTTCCTCCTGTGTGTTCTGGGTTTGTTCCTTTTCAAAATTTCGAGGATTACCCTACGGGATATTTCCTTTATTTTTAAGATGCTTTTTTTCTTTATGTTCCTTAATCTGGCCGGGATATACCTCTTTGCCCCCGAACAGGGGGTGGCCATTTACCATACCCGGCATATATTGCTCCGGGGGATTGGCCGGTATACCTTGACGGCGGAACAGCTTTTTTATGAATTCAACGTTTTTTTAAAATACTTTTCGATAATCCCCCTTGCCGTAATGTTGATCGTCACCACCAGTCCCAGCGAATTTGCCGCCTCCCTTAACCGCATCGGGATGCCCTATACCATCGCCTATGCGGTGAGCATCGCCCTGCGGTACATCCCCGACGTACAACGGGATTACGAGGCCATTTCCCAGTCCCAGCAGGCCCGGGGCATAGAACTTTCCCGGAAAACCACCTGGATAAAACGCCTCTCCGGGGCCGCCCGGATCCTCCTCCCCCTGATTTTTTCTTCCCTGGACCGGATCGATGTGGTAAGCCATGCCATGGAACTCCGCAGCTTTGGAAAATACAAAACCAGGACCTGGTATTCCTACCGGCCCTTTACCAAGACCGACGGGGCGGTTATTGCCGCGGCGATCCTCCTTTTTATCCTGGGACTCTGGATTACCTTCCGTACCGGCGGCCGTTTCTACAACCCCTTTACCGGGTAAGGGGCGCGGCGGCAGGCCCTGCGTTTTCCCGCCCCAAGGCCGCGAGAATGCGGGTTTTAGGGGAGGCTGTCCGGAATGTATCTATAATGGACGGACTCGAGCTATTCATCCGGGGGATTTGAAACAGAGCCCGTGGATATAGTATTGATTTTTAGTAAAATTTTCAATTGTTCTATAACTAAGGGCCGTAAATCGGGATGAAGTTTATTAAACAAATCAACTATTTCCAGTAATTCTCTATTTTTTTTATTTACAAACATTACTCCTTCGCCGGTCAGCAACCAATTTTCGTTGACACCGAAGGTGTCGGCGATTAACTTAATAAGCCTGAAATTTAGTTCCCTATGACCTTGTTCCAACGAACTCATATACCCTTTGGAAACCCGGATTTTTTCGGCAAATTTTTCTTGAGTAAGCCCTAAAGCAGACCTAAGTTCTATTAGCCTGGTCCCTAAAACGGTATTCATTATATAAAATTAACAGGAATCCATAAAATAGACAAGTTTTTAAAAATTCTTCTAGAATTCGCTTGACATATCTACATAGTTTTCTTATAATATCAACAATGTAGGGTATTATGAAAAAAGAGGAGAATTTATGGATTCTGGTCAAAAGTTTTGAGCAATTGTCTGAGAATGGCCGGATACATTTAAGAAACTATTTGGAAGAGTTGCTTTTTCTCCAAAGGTTGGTTTTGGCGGAATCTATTCCGTCTTTAAGGGAAATAAAGACCGCCTTAAAAGAAAAACCCGCGTTCAACCCTGAAGTGCAACACTTAGCCCTGTAACCCTTGTATAGGGTGGCTATAGCCACCCTATACAAGGGTTACAAAAAAACGGCAAAATCCTTATGATGAAGCTTTACC
>JAIRMO010000048.1 GCA_031258625.1 Spirochaetaceae bacterium
GGTCTGCATCCTGACCGCGTATTTCAACTTGATTTGACCGGCGTTTAAGAGTCGTTCCATCAGAGCCTGGTCTTCCGGATTTAAGTGTGGGTGTAGTTCTTTCATATAACCGAGTATAATATATTTTTATTTCGTTGTCTGTATTTGTCAGAACACTAGAGCTGATCCAGGTAGAGTATATCCAGGGAGGGATCGCCGTTAATTTCTTCCCGGTAAATTTCCCGGTCAAGCATGGAGAGGACCAGTACCGAGCCGACGGGCAACTCGTAAGGAACGGTGAATTCTCCCCCGGGGTATTTGGCGGTTAAAAGGGGTCGGGTCTCCCCCACGGGGAGTTTAGCCTCCAGCCGTACATCCAGGGGATAGGGATTTTGTTCCAGGGCGTACCGGAACAGGCCGAATACCATGCCCTCGACCGGTTCCGGGGGGACCACCTGAACCATAACCGGGGTGTTAACCGTAACCAGGGCCTGGCCCGCCGGATCCTGGGCAGCCACGGTTCCGGGCCGATCCGTCCCCCGGGCCTGCCGGATCGAAAAGATAAAATTGATCCCCGCCCCGCTGATCTGTTTCAGGGCGTCGGTGACGGAAAGCCCCACCAGGCTGGGGACGGTGATCAAAACCTCCTCATTGCCCCGGCTGACCACTAACACCAATTCCATGGGCTCGGAAATACCCGTTCCCGGAAGGGGGGACTGCTCCAGGATGGTCCCCGGGGGCTCCGGGGAATATTCATACAAAAAGGGTTCTTTTAAAATCAGGAGCGGCTGGGGGGCCGAGGCGAAAAGGGTCTGGAGTTCGATTCGGACCTCCTCCACATCCCGGCCCACATAATTCTCCAGGGTATTGATCAGTACCCCCTCGCTTACCACCAGCCGTATCCGCCGGCCCGCCTTAACGATACTGCCCGCCGGAGGATCCTGTTCCAGGATCGTCCCCTTATCCTCGGCGGATTGGGAATACCGGAGCTGAATCCGGGGGTATAGTTCCTTAACCTGGAGTTCCAGCAGGGCCTTGGTGAGCTCCTTCCCCCGCACATTGGGAACCATGATCTCCTCCGCCCCCTGGACGGCGATAAAAAAGACCCCCACCGCCACAATCCCAACAAAAACCATGAGGCCCAGGATGAAAAAAATGAAAAACCGGGGGTCTTTCTCCCCATTCCCGAGCCACGAATTGAACACATTCATCTCAACCTCTTTCATGAATCCCCGGAGACGCCGCCGGATAACCCGACGGTTTAATCCGACGGGTTTATGTTAACCGGGAACCCACAAAATCCCGGGCTCCGTTGACAAAGATCCACCAATCCAGGGCTTTTTTCGCGGCATACTGTAACCGTTCCGCGGCAAAAATCCCGTCCCCCGTTTGTATCAATATCCCCGCCTGCTTGTCTATCCCCAAAACCGTTCCCGGCGGCGGGGCAGGTTCCCGGCGGGGCCCCTCGAAGGGCCGGCCCCGGAGGATGTACAACTCCCGGGACCCGTGGCAGGTCCGGGAAAGGGGCCAGGGGGTATAGGCCCGGATCCGGGCGTCAATAACCGGGGCCGGCATGGTCCAGTTTATCCGGCCATCCTCTTTTTTAATAAGCCCGCAAAAGGTCGCTTCCCCATGGTTTTGGGGTTCCCCCGCGGGAAGCCCTGAATCCAGGCCGGACAAGAGGGAACAAACCAGGGCCGCCCCCCTGACGCCGGCGTATTCGTTTAATTCCCCGGTAGTTTCCCGGCCCGTCAGGGGAAAAGCCTCCCGGACCAGGATGTCCCCGGCGTCCATTTCCGCCGCCAGTTTCTGGATGGTGATCCCCGTTTCCCGGTCCCGGTTCAGGATGGCCTGGGGGATGGGGGCGGCCCCCCGGTATTTGGGCAGGAGGCTGGGGTGTATGTTGATCCCCCCCCAGGGGAACAGGGCTAAAAATTTGGGGCCGAAGATCCTGCCGTAGGCAAAGGAGACCAGCAGATCGGGCTTTAACCGGGCGATTTGTTCCCGCAGGGGGGCGTCGAGTTTTTCCGGTTTTAAGAGTACGGGGGCTAGGCCCGGATCACCGCTGCCCCGGCGGACAAAAGCCGTGGATAAGGCTTGGGCGGCCTTACCCACCTCGGTAGGTTCCGGCTCCCCCCGCCTCCCCCGGGGGCTGTCGGGGTTGGTCAATACTCCCACAACCTCGATACCCCCCCCGGCCGGGGCCTGTTCCGCCAGGGCCTGCAGGGCGGGAACGGCGATGCCCGGACTTCCGGCATAGAGGATCCGCATAACCTAGGCCCCGCTCCGCTTTTTGAATTTGGCCAGGACCCGGTTCCGTTTCGGCTCCGAAAGCCGGTCTATAAAAAGGACCCCCTCCAAGTGATCGTATTCATGCTGAATCACCCGGGCAAGGATGCCGCCCGCCTCCAGGGTAAAGGGCCGGCCCTTTTCGTTCCATGCCTGGACCCGTACCGTGGAGGGGCGCTGTACCTCCGCCCAGATTCCCGGCAGGGAAAGGCAGCCCTCCTCATATTTTACCATGTCCTGGGAGGTTCCGATTATGGAGGGATTGACAAACACCCGGGGAACATCCCCCTCAATATGGATCACAAAGATCCGTTCCATAAGCCCCACCTGGGGGCCCGCGAGGCCGACTCCCTTGCCCCGGTGGAGGGCGTCTACCATTTCCGTGGCGATCTTTTCATAGGCGCCGCTGATTTTTTTTATGGGAGCCGCCTTTTGCCGCAGCAGTTCATTCCCAAGGATAAGAATTTCCATACAATTATATAATATACGAAATGTTTCCCCTGAACAAGAATACCCGGATAGGCCCAGCAATTCAAAGTTTAAATAGGCATAAAGAGAAAAGACGCCTAAAAGAACTTCCGGGGGGCGGCCTGATACCTTGGTCTAAACAGAGGCCGTTATTGGGCCTACGCCGTGGCGTCTTATTTCGTCAACACGCTGGAGCGTTCGCTTATCGGGCGCCTGTCGGCCGGGCAAAGAGCGGTTCCCCCCGGAGGGTCCCCCCGCTATTTGCCCGCCGCCACACCAGGTTAACTTTTTTGGGCGTCTTTTCTCTCCAAAAAAAGTAAAAATTGCTGCAAAAAAAGGGAACGTTATGGTAAAAAACGACCAAATGGTTACCGTATTGAATTAAGATGACCATATCC
>JAIRMO010000051.1 GCA_031258625.1 Spirochaetaceae bacterium
GGATATGGTCATCTTAATTCAATACGGTAACCATTTGGTCGTTTTTTACCATAACGTTCCCTTTTTTTGCAGCAATTTTTACTTTTTTTGGAGAGAAAAGACGCCCAAAAAAGTTAACCGGTCCGGTTGCTTGGTTCTTATGTCTTACCTTTTCCAGGGCCGCGCCGTGATACCGGGACTCAAAAACACACATACGTGTGCGTTTCTTGGGCGGGGGTGGCGGCGGGTAAATAGAGGAGGGACCCTCCGGGGGGAACCGCTATTTACCCGGCCGACAGGCGCCCGATAAGCGCACGCTCCAGCGGTACGCAGCAGCGGCACGCAGCAGCGGCACGCAGCAGCGTGTTGACGAAATAAGGCGCCACGGCGTAGGCCCAATAAAGGCCGCTGTTTAGGCCAAGGTATCAGACCGCCCCCGGAAGTTCTTTTAGGCGTCTTTTCTCTTTATGTCTATTTAAACTTTGAATTGCTGGGTCTTTAAAAAACTATCTCGACAAAGTTCCGATTTTTGTTTATGATTAAGCGTATGCTAGAATTTAAAGATTATATTGCCGATTGGCCTGATATGCCCTATCCGAATTTTATCGCATGGTTAGCGGGCATTGAAGCAAAGTGGACGGATCATACCGCTATTTATTATCGCTCGGGAAAGCAGCGGGAATTTACCACCTGGACCTTTACCCGCCTTGCCGGGGAGGCCCGCAGAATAGGCCGGGGGCTCCTGGCGGCGGGGCTTAAAAAGGGGGACCGGGTCGCCCTGTGGGCGGAAAATTGCCCGGAATGGATAGCCGCCTGGCTGGGAACCGTCATTGCCGGTTGTATCATCGTTCCCATAGATTTTTTGATTTCCGAAGCTGAGTGCCTCAATATAATGAAGATCACCCGGGCCAGGGCTTTTTTCTATTCCGCACGGAAAGAGGAATTCGCCGAATCCTGCCTTTCCCAGGGGATCTCCTTTAACGCCCTGATACGCCTGGGCGAAGGGGGAAAGACCCCTTTTGAATCCTTTGGGGCCGATGCCGCCGGCCAGGCCCTGCCCGGGGTGGAAGCCATTGACGAACACGACCCGGTGTCCATTGTGTTTACCTCCGGGACCACGGGTTTTGCCAAGGGGGTTACCCTGCACCACAAGGGGATCATCGCCAATTCCAACGCGGCGATCCTGTCCCTGCGGGCCTATGACTGGGACGTGTTTATCAACGTATTGCCCCTGCACCACACCTATCCCACCACCTGTTCCTTTATCTCCCCCCTTTCGGTGGGAGCCGCCACTATTATCGTAGAAAAAATCGTGGGTAAGGTGGTGATCGATGATATTGAAGACGCGGGGGGAACCTTCCTCATCGCCGTGCCCCTTCTCTACGATAAGGTGAAAGTCGCCATTGAGCAGGGGTTTATGAAACTCCCCGGCATCGTCCGCGGGGCGTTAAACTGCCTGCGGGGGATAACCCTCTTTCTTTCCAAACGGGGGATGCCCGGTTTCGGCCGGGTGGTCTTGCGGGGGATCCGTAAAAAAACCCGCCTTGATTCGGTGCGGATAATGGTGGGCGGGGGCGGCCCCCTCAACCCTAAAACGGCGGACTTTTTTGAATCCCTGGGGTTCTGCGTGGTCCACGGGTATGGGATGAGCGAGAACAGCCCCCTTATCAGCGTGAACACCCCCTGGCATAAAAACAACGTGTCCGTGGGGCTGCCGGTAAAATACACCGAGGTGAAGATCCTCGACCCCTCAGGGGAAGGGATCGGGGAAATTGCCGTCAAGTCCCCCTCCCTGATGTTGGGGTACTACGAAAACCCCGAAGCCACCCGGGAGATATTTACCGGCGACGGGTATCTTAAGACCGGGGACTTAGGCTACCGGGACGACAAGGGGTTCATCTTCATCAACGGCCGCAAAAAGAACCTCATCGTCAGCTCCGGGGGCAAGAATATATACCCCGAAGAGATCGAGGCCCATTTTGAGGGGTCCCGGGTTATCGGCGAGATCCTCATCCTGGGCCGTAAGGAAGCTGAGTTCGGGGGGGAGCAGGTCTTTGCGGTGGTGGTTCCCCACGCCGAAGCCCTGGCGGAGGATTACCCCGGCAAAGAAGGGGACGACGCCTTTATCCGCGGCCTGGTCAAAAAGGAAATCGAACAGGTCAACCGAACCCTGGTGGGGTATAAAAAAATATCCGACTTTGTGATCCGCCGGGAAGAGTTCGAGAAAAACGCCCAGAAAAAGATCAAGCGGTATTTATATACTGTTTATTCCACCCGGCCCGCACCGTAGGGGAAGCGGGCGGTTTGCGCGGGGAAGGCCCTTTGTTCTCACTGCGTATCCGGCAAGGAAACGGCATGACCAAATGGTCATGCCGTTTCTGCGCGGTTCCTAATCGTTTATTCCCTTCATCCGTTTCATTTTACCCCGGTAGAAAGCGGACGTACCCCGGCGGGCGTCTATTTCCCCCTGCATAATTTCCCGGACCCTCTGGGCGAATTCCCGAACCGAATCTATGGACAATACCCCCTTTTCGTTCCGCCGGACAAACCGGGAGGGGTATACCGGGTCCAGGACTATCATTTTTTCCCTGGGGAGGGAACGGCCCCAAAAAGAAAAGGGCCGAAAGGCCCCTTCGGAAAAGACCGTTACCATGGGGATCACCGGGATATCAAGTTCCGCGGCGATAAAAAACGCCCCGGGCTTAAATTCCTTGATTTTTTGATTGTAGAGGTAACATTCCCCTTCCGGGTAAAAGTGGATGAACCGGCGGTAACGAAAAGCGGCCTCCGCGGAGGCCAGGATACGGTACAGGCCGGTTTTGCCCGGGGGAAGGGGCATTCCTCCCAGGAGCCGGACAAAGGTCCCCAGGTAGGGGGTCGCCACGGTTCCTTCCAGGAGGGTTTGCCAGGTACGGCCGGGGAGTACGGCGCCGCTCACCTTAACCGGATCGAGGAAGGTGGTATGGTTGGATACCAGGATCGCCCGGGGAATGCCCCGGAGTTTTCCGGTGTTTTCATACCCCGTCCCATAAAGCAGGATGTTTATCATCTGCGCCAGGGGCCACAGGGGGTAAAAAACCATCGCCGCGGCAAGCCTAAAGGGGAGGGAAAGATCCAGCAAAGGACGATCAGGTTTATAGGGCATTGGTTAACGCACCACCCGGTCTTTCCAGAGAAAGCCCTTGCCGCTCACGGTTCTGAACCAGGAAAAAATCCCCACATAAAGGTAATTCAAAAAAATAACCGGCCAGAGGAAGGCGTAGTACCAGGGTATCTCCCGGTCCAGGTATTGGATGACAAAGGCCAGGGTAAAAAGGCTGTTGGTTATTAAAACGTGAATAAAAAAAGGACTTCGCATAAACCAAAAGATAAACAAAAGGGGAAAGGGCAGGAAGATAAAAACAACCACCAGGACGGCGACTATAAAAAGAAGGACCGAATTTTTTCCAAAAAAAACAAAAATATTTTTTCCTATCCCTTCCAGAGCCGCCTGATACCCTATATACATCCTGCAGTGGATCTGCTTTTTTAGATCCAGGAATATGGTCTGGTACCCGCGGCGTTTAAAAAGCCGGGCCAGGTACATATCCTCCACCGGTTTGTTTTTGATGGTGGTGTATCCCCCGACCTTTTCAAATGCCTCCCGGTTTACCGCGATAAACTGACCGATGGCGGCGGAAAAAAAAGCAAACCGGGTATAACGGTTTAAAAAAAGGGGCACCACGATGGTGGTGAGAAAATACATCAGGGGTACGGTGATAGCCTCCCCAAAGGTAAGGAGTTTTTGTTTGGTATACCCGGAAATAAAATCCACCTTGGAATTTTGCATATTGGATACGGTCCAGGAAATAGAGGTGGAATTATGGACCGTATCGGCATCGGTAAAAACAAAAATTTCCCCCTTCGCTTCCCCGGAGAGTTGCTGCATGGCATAGGGTTTTCCAAACCAATCCTCCGGCAGGGGTTTACCGGAAAAAACCCGGACCCGCATATCCTCCCGGGCTATCCTTTGGAGGATACCCAGGGTGTTATCGGTGGAATTATCATCGATTACCAGAATTTCATAGTTTGTATAATCCTGGTTTCTTAAAGAGGTAAGGCATCTTTCGATATTTTGTTCCTCATTCCGGGCGGGGATCAACACCGAAACCAGGGGGCCCGTTGTAACCGTGGGAGGAACCGCGTGGAGCTTCATATCAATCATGTTGATCATACCCAAAATACAGAAATACATGCCCACCCCTATAAGAATAGGGAAATACAAGGCGGGAATTAACGTAATAAAAGTTTCCATAAAAATACTGTTTCCTAAAAATGATGTTGTCAAAGCTAAATTTTGCTCAACAATTCTTGCACATATTGATTGGAGGGATAAACAGAAAGGGACCTCTGGAACCACAACCGGGCCGCTTGGGTGTTTTTCTGCTGTAAATAGGCATACCCTATAGCTGAACACACGTTGAAACGATCGTCCTTCTGCAGTCTTGCATCAAAGTTATTCAGAATATCCTCCATCATTTGTATGCCTCGTTTTAAATTATTAAAGGGAGCGGGGGCGTAAACCCACCGGGAAGCCATCAGAATTTGGGCCGCGGTATTCCCCGAATCCAGGGCCAGGGCTTTCTGGGCATAACGTTCCACATCAAGGCCGTAGCGTATAACATAAGCCACCGATTGGATTGAACAGGATTGGGACAGGTTTTCCGCCAACATCACCCAGGCCGCGGAGGAGGCCGCTATATCCAGGGACCGCTGGGCCTGGGCCATCCCCTCCTCAAACCGGGCCAGGGCCTCATCTTTCCGGGCTTCATCTTTCCGGGCATCGTACAGGTAAACCCGGCCCATCATGTATTCACACCGGGACAACATAAGATAAAGCCCCTGCCCGGACAGGCTTTCTTCAGCCCGGCGTTTTGCTTCACGGTAGAGGGGAGCCACTTCGTCCGCCTTGAGCTTTTGCTCATAAACGGCATCTCGAAGGGATAAAAACCAGTCGGGAATAGGGTCGGCATATAGGGCAAAACCAAAGATACAAAAAAAAGTCACTAAAACATGGATTTTATCAAAAATCATACCCTTTTATCATATCACAATTCGGTAAGGATTATCCAGTTCTTTTATCAAATATCAGGTAAATTTACTTTTTAACAGGGCGAAAAATTTTTCCGCTTCTTCCAGGTCCTCCACGGGTTTTTCCTCCTCATGATAGGCGATAAGATGGGGGGGGATTTCCGCCAAAAAAGGGGAAGGGGCGCAGTCGACGGTGTTTTGTAACCTCCGCCGTTTCAGGCAGCTTGAGATAAAGAGCTTGTCCCTGGCCCGGGTGATGGCCACGTAAAAAAGCCGCCGTTCCTCTTCGACATCTCCCCCCCCTTCCTCAAGACTCCGTTCATGGGGGATAATGCCCGCTTCGGCGCCGGCGATAAACACCACGGGAAATTCCAGGCCCTTGGAGGCGTGGATGGTCGAGAGGTTCACCTTTCCCCGGCCCCCTTCCGCATCGGCGCTGTTTTCGTCGTTCCGGGTGATAAGGCTTATCCGGTTGAGGTAAGGGTACAGGGTAGGGTCCGGGTTGTCTTCATCGGTTTCCCAGGTTTCTATGGAATTGACGAGGCTTTCGATATTGAGGAATTTCCACCGGGCCATTTTGTCGTTTTTACGGTACTCCGTAACCAGGTAGGACCAGTAATCAATGGTTTCTACCAGGGCCCGCACCTTTTGGGAGAGCCGCCAGCCCTTGTGGGAACTCCCCCCCAGGATTTCGGCTTTAAAAGACTCGATAAGGGTCATAAACCCGTCGATTTCCGCCCGGCCCTTATCCCAGGTTTCGGTCGGGTCCTCGAAGAGGGGGATCGGGGCATGGCGGACGCGGCCCATGGCGTTCCAGAGGGAAGACTGATTTTTCCGGGCCAGGCCGGTAACGGCGGCGATCAGGGCCTTGCCGATCCCCCGCCGGGGGGTGTTGATTATCCTCAGGAGGTTCACGTCGTCATCGGGGTTGGCGATTACCCTGAGATAACTCAGGATATCCTTGATCTCCTTGCGTTGAAAAAAACTAGTTCCCCCCGAAACCCGGTAAGGGATATTTTCCGCCAGAAAGGCCTCCTCAATACTCCGGGTCAGGGAGTTTGTCCGGATCAGGACCCCAAAATCATCGTAGGTGAGTTTCTCCCGAAGCAGGAGGTCCCGTATCCGGGAGGCGATAAAATCCCCCTCCTCACTTTCGTTTTGAGGGTGAAAAAGTTCAATGGGCTTTCCCCCCTCGTTCCCGGACCAGAGGGTTTTTTCCTTGCGGTTGGCGTTGTGGGAAATCACCCCGTTCGCCGCCTCCAGGATGGTGGTGGTGGAACGGTAGTTCTGTTCCAGTTTGATTTCCCGGGTACCGGGAAAGTCCCGTTCAAAGTTGAGGATGTTTTCGTAGTTTGCCCCCCGCCAGGAGTAAATGGACTGATCGTCATCCCCCACCACACAGACGTTCCGGTCCGCCAGGAGCTTCATCAGCCGGTACTGGATAAAACTCGTGTCCTGGAACTCGTCCACCATGATATACCGGTAACGGCGGCGGTATTTTTCCAGGGTTTCCGGGGAGGTTTCAAAAATTTCGATGGGCAGGACCAGGAGATCGTCAAAATCCAGGGCATTGAAAATCTTTAACCCATGCTGATACTCCCGATAAACCGGCTCGAATCCCCCCCGGGCCAGGGGATCGTTTTTTTCGGCTAAATCCTCCCAGCGGAGGCGGCCGATTTTGACGTTGGAAAAAAGCTGGCCCAGGGCATAAAGATCCACCCCCTCCGGGGAAATCCGCACTTCCCGGAGGCTGTCCTTGATAAGCTGGAGCCGGTCGGTTTCGTCGTAGATTGAAAAATTTTTCCGGTACCCCAGGGTTTCTATTTCTTCCCGGAGGATCCGTACCCCAAAGGCATGGAAGGTACTCACCGTGAGGCTCTGTAACTTCTTCCCGGTCAGTTCCTTGACCCGGCTTTCCATTTCCCGGGCGGCCTTATTGGTAAAGGTGAGGGCCAGGATGGCGGATTGGGGGATCCCCGTTTCCAGCATGTGGGCGATCCGGTAGGTAATAACCCGGGTTTTTCCCGAACCGGCCCCGGCGATGATCAACACCGGCCCTTCTATAGTTTTTACCGCCCGGATCTGGGGCCCGTTGAGTTCCGCCTCAAAATTGAGTTTTGTCATGGCCCTTAAATTTTTTTGACAAAGAAATGGAGCCCCTGGATACCGAGGAGTACCACGGCGGTAACGATGGCCCCGGCGGCAAGAACCCCCAGGGTTACCGCGGCCATGGTCCGCCCCTTCCCCAATCCCAGCACCCAGGCCCCCAGAGTGCCGGTCCAGGCGCCGGTTACGGGCAGGGGCACGGCCACAAAGGCGGCGACCCCCAGCCATCCCCATTTTTCCACCCCTTTTTTGAGTTTCCCCCGGGCCCGCTCCACAAAACGGCCGAAAAGCCCCTGGTACCAGGCCATTTTAAGGAAAAGCCGGTGCAGGGTAGAAAGAAACAGCCAGCAGGCCGGAGCCGCGAGGACATTTATCCCCGCCGCCAAGGGGTAGGCCCAATACCAGGGGATACCCTTTGCCAAGGCAAAGGGTATCCCCCCCCGGAGTTCCGATATGGGCAAAAAAGACAAAAAGGCGGTCCACAGAAGGATCGTCAGGGTATTCATACCCCCAGCTTACCAGAATGGGCCTCCGCGGGGCAAGGCCCCGCGGTATCTTAACAGCGATTCAAAGTTTAAACAGGCACAAAGAGAAAAGACGCCTAAAAGAACTTCCGGGGGCGGTCCGATACCTTAGTCTAAACAACCGCCTTTATTGGACCTACGCCGCAGGCAGGGGATCAGTTACCGTTTTGTGCGGAAAGGCCCCCCTTCCGGGGGCGGAGGTATGCCCCCTATGGGGGTGAAAAGTACCGGCAGATTGACAAATCCATATACATTTTATAACATCTTAAAACACTGACCCTTTGGTGGACATCACGAAAAAGGAGAAAAGCATGAGCAGCCCTGGGTTAAGCGGCCGGTTGGTGTCCTGCGCGTTTTCATCTTCTGTAGTTTTACCCCCCCCTGTACGGATACGCACCGGTTCATGGAAAGATAGGGTTAAAAAGGCCGTTTATAAAAACGTACTCCTTTCCTGGGCGAGGATATCTGCCGGCCTGCGCCTAAAGCGGAGAAAATTATTACGCTTTGAGACCGATATTACCGATCACTGCAATTTAAACTGTATCGGATGTAATCATTTCTCGCCCCTTGCCGAGGAACGCTGTATCGATGTCGATGCCTTTGAAAAGGATTTTGCGCGCCTGTCGGAGTTGACCAAAAGAAAAATCGAAAACATCGATCTGATGGGCGGGGAACCCTTGCTGCACCCCCGGCTTCCGGAATTACTGGGGGTGGCCAGAAAATATTTTGACGGAACCATTCATATTGTTACCAACGGCTTATTGCTGACCAGGATGCCGGATAGTTTCTGGGAAAGCTGCCTGAAGAATAACATCACGATAAAGGTTACCGGTTACCCGATCAAAATAGACCGCCATAAAATAGAACAACTGGCCAAAAAACATCGAGTCCGCTTGAAAATTCGAAGGCAGGTAAGCAATGTACACACCTGGTGCAGGCTGCCCAAGGACATACAAGGCCGGCAGGACATCAACGAAAATTTTAAATTATGTATCGTGGCGAATTTTTGTATATTTTTAAAAGACGGTAAATTAGCCACCTGCTGCCTGCCGTTAATTTCGGATCGGTTTAATAAATATTTCAATCAAAATATGCTGCAAACCGCGAAAAATGATTATATTGACATATACGCGGCAAAAGACATAGGGGAGATATTGGATTTTTTGCGTAAGCCCATACCCTTTTGCCGGTATTGCAAAATCAAGGCGTGGGAAGTCGGCGTAGAATGGGGTGTTTCAAAAAAGCAAATTTCCGAATGGATAGACCCCCCATAGGGGGTCAGGCCCCTGGAAGGCGGATTACTTGAACGCACGGCGCCCTCCTCCGCCTGCCACTGGCGGGCGAAGGAGGGCGCGGCCCTCCCGCTCCCCGCCCTGCTCTAGGGGCATAAAACCCGCTGGCGGGCTGGGCCTGAAACCCCCTATAGGGGAATTCCTCCGGATGTGGTATCTTCAAGCAGGGGGAACCATGGATAGAAGGATATATGTGGACCATTCCGCCACCACTCCGGTCTCAGCGGCTGCCCTGGAAGCGATGCTGCCCTATTTTACCCGGGCCTTTGGGAATCCTTCCGCGGCCTATAGTTACGGGCAGGAGGCGAAAAAAGCCCTGGAGGAATCCCGCCGCACCGTTGCCCGGGCCCTGGGGGCGAAAAACAACGAAATTTTTTTCACCTCCGGGGGGACCGAGGCCGACAACTGGGCCATCCACGGCGCCGGTAAACTCAATGAAAAAAAAGGCAGGCATATCGTCTCCACCCAAATCGAGCATAGCGCGGTCCTCCGTACCCTGGAACTGCTCGAAGACCAGGGCTGGGAGGTTACCCTCCTGAAACCGGACCCCCAGGGACGGATCACGGCGGAACAGCTTCGGGAGGCCCTGCGGGAGGACACGGTATTGGTCAGTATCATGACCGCCAACAACGTGGTAGGAACCCTGCTCCCCATCCCGGAACTCTGCGCCGCGGCCCACCGGGGCAAAGCCCTTTTCCACACCGACGCGGTCCAGGCCGCGGGGCATATCCCCCTGAATGTCCGGGAGGCCGGGGTAGATCTCCTCTCTATTTCGGCCCACAAATTCCGCGGCCCCAAGGGGGTGGG
>JAIRMO010000056.1 GCA_031258625.1 Spirochaetaceae bacterium
CGTTAGCGCACAGTAAATTAGTTTTGGAACAGGCTCATATATAAGAAAAAACGACCGGCTTAAGGTGGAGCCTGACCGTTTTTTCAGAACCCGGCTTAATTTGAGTTTTTTCAAAATGAGAGGCATTGAAAAAACGCTCATAACTTCTCTAAGATCGAAGTTTCAAAAGAGCGCTCGTCCGGGAGTTTTTTAACGGCAAATTTTGAAAAACTCAACATTTTATAAATTTTTAGGAGCGTAGAAGTATGAATCTCATCCGGAAACTATCATCAAAAAATCTCTTGGTATTTAACCTGGTACTTATGGGGGCGATTTTTGGTTTTTCATTGGCCTTCCTTTCCTTTTCCTGTTCTACCCCCTCCCAGGCGAAGACCGCCCGGGCCCAGGAAAACCCCGTGGTGATCCCCCAGGATGCCCTCTTGATGGCCGAGGGCCTCCAGACCGCCTTCCGTTCGGTTTCGGAAAAGGTCCTCCCTTCGGTGGTGGAGATTAAGACCGTTTCTATCCGGCGGCAGCAAATTCCCAATTTTAACGGAATCCCCTGGGAATTCTTTTTTGGCCCCCGGGAAGGGACCCCCGAAAGCCCTGGCCAGGAACGGGAATTCCGGTCCCAGGGACTGGGGTCGGGGATCATCGTCCGGCAGGCAAAGGACACCTACTATGTCCTTACCAACAACCATGTGGTGGAGGATGTGAATGAAATTTCCGTGGCCACCAGCGACGGCAAGGAGTTCCCCGCGGAATTGGTGGGCAGGGACGAGCGTAAAGATCTAGCCATGATTTCCTTCAAAACCTCCGATGTTTTCCCTCTGGCGGTATTGGGAGATTCGGATATGGTCAGGGTGGGGGACTGGGCCATCGCCGTGGGGAGCCCCCTGGGGTTCATGTTTTCCGTGACCCAGGGTATTGTAAGCGCCGTGGGGCGGACCGGGGGACCGGCGAACAATATCAATGATTTTATTCAAACCGACACGGCCATCAACCGGGGGAATTCCGGGGGCGCCCTGGTTAATATCCGGGGAGAGGTTATCGGGATCAACACCTGGATAGCCAGTAACACCAGCGGCGGCGGTTCGGTGGGGCTGGGGTTTGCCATACCCATCAACAACGCCAAACGGTCCATCGATGAATTTATCAATAACGGTAAAATCAGTTACGGCTGGCTGGGGGTTTCCCTCTTGGAGCCTGACCGGGACACCCTGGTGGCCCTGGGGCTTGAGGGCAAACGGGGCGCCCTGGCGTCCATGGTGTTCCTGGGCTCCCCCGCGGACAAGGGGGGGATACAGTCCGGGGATTTTATCACCCATATTGACGGCCGGGAGGTCCGAACCGTCAACCAGGTAACCATGACCGTGGGGGATATCAAACCCGGGGATCGGGCCTCCTTTACCATTATCCGGGATAAGGTTTCCCAGAACATCGATGTCCGCATTGAAGCCCGTACCGAAGCGGTAACCATGGATAATAAAAATTTATGGCCCGGGGTGTACGTTATTCCCCTGACCGACGCGGCCCGGAGCAGCCTGGACCTCGACAAAAACGCCCGGGGGCTTTTGGTTGCCCAGGTTGTCGCCGATAGCCCCGCGTCGATTGTCGGCCTCAGGCAGGGGGACCGGATTTTAAAGGTCAATGGGGAAATTGTTCAGGATGTGGGCGCTTTTTACCGGGTGTTGCGGGAGAAAGCCAGGAACGAATTGTGGTTTGAAATCGCCCGGGGGGACGCGACCTTGGAGAGTTTGCGGTTTAAACGGTAGGGGCGCCCGGTCCCCCCCGTCCCGGCATCACCGGCGCCGGACCGCCCGAAAAAGTTCTTCCCGGCTCAGCTCGGTCCAGATGGGCCTTCCATGAGGGCAGCGGGCTTCGGGGAGTTTCAGGGCGGCCCCGGCCAGGGCGAGGGCGGCGGTATCGTCCAGGTAGTCCCCGTCCTTTATGGCCCCGTGGCAGGAAAGGGTGGCGGCCCATCGTTCGGCCATGTTTTCCCCCGCGGTCTTGAGTTTCAGAATTTCCTTGACGGTTTCGGCGTCCCCCAGGCGCCAGTTGATGGGCAGGGCTTCGATATACCAGTGCCCGTCCTCCTCTCCGCTGATGACTATGCCGAGTGCAGCCAGCTCCGCCTTGCAGCGGGAGAGGAAACGGTCTTCCTCCTCGCTTTCGGTGGCAAAGGGGATGGGGACCAAAAGTTCCTGTATGGGGATGGCCTCGGACATAAACCGGTCAAAGAGGATCCGCTCATGGGCGGCGTGTTGATCGATGATAAAAAGCCGGTCCTTCCATTCCACAAGGAGGAACAGGTTAAACACCCTCCCCGCCAGCCGGGGGGATTCCGCCCTATCAGCGGGGCTTTCCCCAAAGGGGGAAGCCGGGATGAGGGAATCCTCCCCCCGGTTCCGTCCCGGGGGAGGGGCGAAGGGCGGGGGGGTTTCCAGCAGGGCTTCCAGGGCCAGGGCCGCGGAGGGGGAAGCGGCCGGAGCATCCCAGCCCCGGTAATCCGGCGCGTTTTCCCGGACCAATTCCCCCTCCCAGAGGTTTTTTTCCTCCCCGGAAGACCGCTCCATCCCGGTTATGTTCCGGTGGCGGCTGAAATCCCGCAGGGCTTGGGTGATCGCGTGGTGTATGACCCCGGAATCGGTAAACCGCACCTCTTGTTTCGCGGGGTGGATGTTGAAATCCGCCAGCAGCGGATCTATGTCCACATATACGCCCCCTATGGGATGGGTCCCGTTGGGAAACCACCCCTGAAGGCCGTATTCCAGGGCCTGGAGCAGGGAATAATCCTGGATCCGCCTGCCGTTGGCAAAGACGTACTGCTGCCGACGGTCGTTCCGGTAGAGTTCGGGCCCTCCGGCCACTACGACTACGGAAAACCCCGTTCCCCCGGCGGTGATTTCATGGAGAAAAAGCCCCTCGGTACCGGTCAAAAGGGCCTGGGCAAACCGTTCTTTCCGGGTTGTTACCGCGGGGAGGAATATTTTCAGCTTTCCGTCCTGGATAAAACGGAAGGAGACCCCGTAAAAAGCCAGGGCCTTGTCGATAAAAGCCTGGCGGCAGAGGTTCGCTTCGCTCCCCTCCCGTTTTAGGAAACGTTTCCGGGCGGGGATGGTGTCAAACAGCCCCAGGGCCCGGACGTTGCTCCCCCTGGCCCGCCGGGTCTGGGTTATCCAGGGGCCGGTGTTTCCCGGGCCCACCGCGAGCTGCCAGGCTTCCCTGCCGTCGGTACTGGTGAGAATTTCAAGGCGGGCCACCGCCGCCGCCGCCGCCAGGGCCTCCCCCCGGAACCCCAGGGTATCGGCGGTATTCAGGTCGTCCAGGGAACGGATCTTGCTGGTGGCATGGGTATACCAACAGAGTTCCAGATCCTCCCGGGCCATGCCGTCGCCGTCGTCGATTACTTCGGTACGGCGTATACCCCCCCCCTCGATGACCAACTCCACCAGGGTGCTTCCCGCGTCCAGGGCATTATCGATAAATTCCCGCACCAGGGAGGCCGGCCGGTTCACCACTTCCCCGGCGGCTATCTTCCGGGCCTCCTCCGGGGGCAGGACCCGGATCCGGGACTTCGTCAGAACATCCATCTTCACGGACCCTGGTCATCAAAAAGACCCAGCTCGGGGGGTTCATCGAATTTCCCTTCGGGGCTGTTCATGAGGATCTCGATCCGGCTTTCCACCCGTTCCAGATCCTTTTCCAGGGAACGGGCGAGTTTTATCCCCTCCTCAAAGGCTTTAAGGGCCTCGTCCAGGGGAATTTCCGGTTTCCGGATCTTTTCCCCCAGGGTTTCCAGTTTTTCCAGCCGTTCCTCAAAATTTTTCATCCATCCTCCGATGCCGGGTCCCCGTCCTACATGGACGCCGCTTCCTGAAAGGCTTCTTCCTTTGGCGTTGCGGCCAGTTTACTAAAAGAAGCGATAGCCCCCGGGTCCCGGGCGCGGCTTACCTCTTCCCCGTCCTTGGTGAGGAGGATCGCCGTTGGAGTGGATTGTACCTGCCGTCTTACCGCTTCGGCAAGCCCCTCTTCGGTATCGGCGTTGATATAATCCACCGGAAGGCCCAGCCGGCGGGCCGCCTCTTTGGCGGAAGGGCAGGCGGGGCAGGCGGGACGCACAAAGAGCAGTACCCGCCCTTCGGTTCCCGCCTGAACCTCCTCCCGGATAACCCCGCCGGCCTTTGCCGCCGGGATCTCCCCTTCCGTCCGGGTCAGGGGAAGATCCCCGGTTCCGGAATCGGCCTTGTAAAGCCGCCGTTCCCCGTATTCTTCCCGTTTCCCCTTGTTCCAGTTTCGCACCGACCGGTAATACCCGACGATACGGCTGTACACTTCCGCGGTCGTCCCCTCCGTATGGGTAAGGGCCTCCCTCGCCGCGGCCAAATCCTTGTCAATAACCTCAAGGCTTCTCATATCTACTCCTATAAAAGGCGGCGGAATCGCCGCCGTTGTTTAATTGAATATTAACACAAAGTGTTAATACTAACTCCTATAAACGGCGGCGGAATCGCCGCCGTTATTTAATTTGAATATTAACACGAAGTGTTAATACTAACTCCTATCATTTTGTTTTTAGGGCTGTTTCAAAACCCGGCAGGGATCTAAAACGGACTCCATTACCATGCGTTTTAAAATATCTCCCGCGCTAGGCTCCCACACCGGCGGTTTCCGGGACCGCCAGGGCCAGGGCCCGCTCATGTTCCAGTTCGAGGATATGTTTTTTTAATTGCTCCTCCTGTTCTTCCTTACACCGGGGGCAATGAAAATGTTCTCCCTTGAGGTACCCGTGAACGGGGCATACCGAAAAGGTGGGGGAAATCGTAAAATAGGGGATCCGGTAATTATGGGCCATGGCCTTGACCAGATCCCGGCAGGCAGACCAGTCCTCAATGGCCTCTCCCAGGAAGGCGTGGAACACCGTCCCCCCGGTATAGGCGGCTTGAAGGGCTTCCTGAAGGTCCAGGGCATCGAAAATGTCTTCGGTCTGGGTTACCGGGAGCTGGGTTGAGTTGGTGTAGTAGGGTTCCCCGATCCCGGCGGTAATGATCCGGGGGTATTGGCGCTTATCGTGCTTTGCCAGGCGGTAAGAGGTGGACTCCGCCGGGGTGGCCTCCAGGTTGAATAATTCCCCGGTTTCCTCCTGAAAATCCGCGAGTTTTTCCCGCATAAAGGTCAAAACCTCCAGAGCAAAGGTCCTTCCCGCTTCGGTGGCTATGGTTACGTTACTCCCCAGGAAATTGAGGAGGCATTCGTTCATCCCCACGAGGCCGATGGTGTTAAAGTGGTTGTCCAATTTGTTAAGATACCGCTTGGTATAGGGGAAAAGGCCGCTGTCCAGGAGGCGGGTTACCGCCTTCCGTTTGATGATGAGGCTCTCCTTGGCCAGGACCATAAGGTCCTGGAGGCGGCGGTAAAAGTCCTTTTTGTCCTTGGCCAGGTAGCCAATCCGGGGGAGGTTGATGGTAACCACCCCCACGGAACCGGTGAGTTCGTCGGAGCCAAAAAGACCGCCCCCCCGTTTTCGGAGTTCCCGCTTGTCGAGCTGCAAACGGCAGCACATGGACCGGACATCCCCGGGATCCAGGTCGGAATTGACGAAATTCTGAAAATAGGGGGTCCCGTACCGGGCGGTCATTTCAAAGAGGGAGCGGGCGTTATCGCTTTCCCAGTCAAAATCCGCGGTGATATTATAGGTGGGGATGGGGTACTGGAATCCCCGGCCTTCGGCGTCCCCTTCCAGCATGAGTTCGATAAAAAGCCGGTTCACCCTATCCATCTCGTCCTTACAATCCCCATAGGTAAAATCAGTCTCCTTGCCCCCCACCACGGCCTTTTTGTCCCTGAGGTCCGCGGGAACGGTCCAGTCCAGGGTTATATTGGTAAAAGGGGCCTGGCTTCCCCAGCGGCTGGGGGTATTCACCCCAAAAACAAAGCTCTGGAGGCACTGCTTGATCTCCTTATCGGTTAAATTATCCGCCTTGACAAAGGGAGCGATGTAGGTGTCGAAGGAGCTGAAGGCCTGGGCCCCGGCCCACTCGTTCTGGAGGCAGCCCAGGAAATTTACCGCCTGCTGCATCAGGGTGGAGAGGTGTTTCGCCGGCTTGGAGCTGATCTTGTCCGGCACCCCCCCAAGGCCATCGGCGATAAGCTGCCGCAGGGACCAACCCGCGCAATAACCGGAAAACATGGAAAGATCGTGGATATGAAAATCCCCGTTCCGGTGGGCCTCGGCGATCTCCTCGGGATAGATGTTTTTAAGCCAATAATTGGCGGTGATGCTCCCGGAATTGTGGAGGATCAGCCCCCCCAGGGAATAATTGACATTGGCGTTTTCGTTTACCCGCCAATCCTCCTGTTTTAAATAACCGTCCATGGTGGAATCAATGTCCAGCATGAGTTTTTTTACGTCCCGCACCGCCTCGTGTTTGGCCCGGTACAGGATATAGGCCTTGGCAACCGCGGTTTCCCGGGCCTCGATCAGGGCGTTTTCCACAAGGTCCTGGATCTCTTCGATGGCGGGAATGGAATGGTGATGCCGGTGGACCATCATATTCCGGATAAGCGCTTCCACCCGGTCGGTGACGGCCTCTACGGTTTTTTCGGTTTCTCCGGCATTTTTGGTTCCCACCGCGGCAAATGCCTTCGCTATGGCGTTGTGGATCTTTTTTCTATCGTAAATTTCCAGCTCTCCCGAGCGTTTCACCACATTTTTTATCATTTCAAGTATGTCCCCCCATCTTTTGTATCTCCCGGACAAATTCATCCAGATCATTAAAGTGCCGGTAAACCGAAGCGAACCGGATATACGCTACCTTATCCAAATTCTCCAACTTTTCCAGGACCAAATTTCCTATGACGGCGGCGTCAATTTCGTGGTTCGCCTCCCCCAGGATGGCCGTGGAATCCTCAATTTCGTTGATGAGACTTTCGATACTCATCTGGGATACGGGCCGTTTTTCCAGGGCCCGCACTACCCCCCGTTCAATTTTCTGCCGATCAAAGGGCTCCCGCCGGCCGTCCCGTTTGATCACCATAAATTGCTTGTCTTCGATCCGTTCATAACTGGTAAAACGGTAGCCACAACCGTTACACTCCCTCCGGCGCCGGATGGCCGCGCCCTTTGCCAGGGTCCGGGACTCAATGACCTTATCATCAAAATTGCCGCAATGGGGACAACGCACGGAATACCTCGATTATAAAAAAATATACTATAGGAGGGCCCTTCCCCCCAATCCATGGGTTCCGAAAAAGCCTCCAGATATAGTGTTCTATCTTAATAAAATCATTATAATACGCTATCCCTTGTGTATCAAGGGGGAGGCAGAAGAAAAAAGGAGAAAAAAATAAAAAAATTTAAAAAAGTATCCGTTTTAAAATCCCGCCGGTTTTGGAACCGGCATGGGAAAAACCGGTCAATTTTGAGGGAGCCTCAAAAGAAGGGCGTAGCCGGGGTATAATAATACCAAATAATATAGTATAATACGGAGGCTTTCCCAAAACTTCAGTTTTTGGGAAAGCAACTTTGAAATTCGCAGTTTTGTAAGGCTGAAAGCCTGAAAAACTGCAAGAGCCTGTCCCAAAACCGTGCGCGGTAGCGCACAG
>JAIRMO010000060.1 GCA_031258625.1 Spirochaetaceae bacterium
AAAAACATCCTGGAATCCTTTTCCTGCCTGGACGAACTCCTGGACCGGATTGGGGAAATCGGGTATTTGCCCGAAGGGGTGGCGGCGGCAAAATACATTAAAATCCTCTCGGAAAAATATAAACTCAAAATACCCATATCCCTGGGGCTCTATCACATATTAAACCGGGAGACAGAACCCGCTGAGTTTTTAAAAGAATTTTTACAGGACCTGGGCTGATCAACCGCCGCATTGTCCGGTTGTCTGACAGTCCGGCAGCCTAAAACGAACCAAGGAGCGTATGTTGTATGTTAGATAAACTCACCCAGAAGGTATCCGACGCCCTCCGTTTTATCTCCGGCAAATCGGCGATTACCGAAAAAAACATCGGCGACGCGGTGGATGCCATTAAAATGGCCCTCCTGGAGGCGGATGTAAACCTCCGGGTGGTCCGCCGTTTTGTTAACGCCACCATAGAGGAGGCCCAGGGGGAAAAGGTGCTCCGGGCGGTGGACCCGGGGCAGCAGTTTGTCAAAATAGTCCACGATAAATTGGTCTCCTTTTTGGGGGATACCCGGCAGGATCTCCGGCTCAAGGGGCCCGACGCCCTCTCCTGTATCCTCATGTTGGGGCTCCAGGGTTCGGGAAAAACCACCAGTTCCGCCAAACTCGCCCTGATGCTGAAAAAAGAGGGCCGCAGACCCCTTCTCGTGGCCTGCGACCTGATCCGTCCCGCGGCAATGGAACAGCTTACCGTCCTGGGCGGCCAGATTGGGGTCCCCGTATATAAAGAAGCGGGGGCCCATGATCCGGTGAAGGTCTACCGGGGAGGGGTGAACTGGGCGCAAAAGAACCTGATCGACACCCTGATCGTCGATACCACCGGACGGCTCCAGATAGACGAGCCCATGATGGAGGAACTCTCCCGGCTGAAAAAGGCCGCGGCCCCGGACGAACTCCTCCTGGTGGCGGACTCCATGACCGGTCAGTCCGCGGTGGACATCGCCAAGACCTTTGACGAAAAAATCGGCCTTTCCGGGGTGATCCTCACCAAATTCGACTCCGATACCCGGGGCGGGGCCGCCTTGTCCCTGAAAACCGTTACGGGCAAACCCCTCAAATTTGTGGGGACCGGGGAAAAGCCCGAAGACCTGGAACCCTTCTACCCCGACCGCATCGCCGGCCGTATCCTGGGCATGGGGGATGTGGTCAGCCTGGTGGAGAAAGCCCAGGAGGTGATCGATCAAAAGGAAGCCCTGGCCCTGCAAAAAAAGATGGAAAAGGAGACCTTTACCCTGGAAGACTGGCTTGAACAGCTCCGGTCGGTTAAAAAAATGGGCTCCCTCCAATCCCTGCTGGAACTGATCCCCGGCATGGCCGGTCAGGTAAACGAAGCGGATATCGACCAGGGGGAACTCAAAACCCAGGAGGTAATCCTCTGCTCCATGACCAGGAAGGAACGGGCCAATCACCTGATTATCGGCCCCTCCCGGCGCACCCGGATCGCCCGGGGTTCCGGTACCTCCGTGGCCGAGGTGGCCCGGCTCCTCAAAAAATTTGAAAAAATGAAAACCATGATGAAAAAAATGTCCAAGCTGAACAAAAACCCCCAGGCGGCCCAGGCCATGATGTCCCGGATGCAGGGCGGGTTCCGGTAAGCGGAAGACGGACACCGGCGGATTGGGCGTTCAGTTAGATGGTGATTTTCCGGTTTCTGGCGCTTACCTCCCAGTAGCTAACAAGCCGGCGGTTCCGAACCACGTAGCCCCCCGGATAAAGGGCGGTGGTGGGACAGATGTGGGTGGGAATGACATGGAGGATTGTTCCCAGGGCAGGGCAATTACCCCCGGTCATACGGAAAACCCAATGTTCCTCGCTGTGGGCCTCGGGGCGGGCCCCGGGCAGATCCGTGAGAAGGCCCCGCTCCCCTTCCTGATCCGAGGCGATAGCCTTGTACCCCAGATCCAGGGTGAAAAGGTCATCCCGGGGCCGGCTTATTACCCTGGTCAGGATCGTGGCCCCGGGGCTAAAGCGGAGGTCCCGGTATTTGGAATCATAGCCGTGGTCTTGGATAAAAAAAGTCCCCGGCGAGAGAAAAACATCCCGGTTCCGGGCATGGAAGGGGAAGGTGGGGGTACCCCCCATTACCATAACGGGGAGCTTCCTGCCTTCAGCCTCCACGGCATCCCGGACCGCCATGAGTTTCTGCGTTTCCTCCGCCACCGCCCTTTCCCGCTCTCCGCTGTCTTTGATACCCAGATGACCGTCATAACAGTGAAAGCCCATAAGGTTCAGGCCCGGGATCTTCCCCGCCCGGAGGCAAAAGTCCTTGAGCGCCCCCCCTTCCAGGGTAACACCCGTGCGGTTCATGCCGGGGTTTACGTCAACGAGGAAGGGAACGGCGGGGGCCGCGGATCCGGCGGCCCTTCCCAACAGGGAAAGCTGCTCCTGATCATCGCCTGTGGCCCAAAAGACCGAAGCGGTATACCGTTGCCGGAGTTCAATGAAACGCCTGATCCCGGGGCCGATCAGCGGATAGGCGATAAGGATATGGGAGGCGCCGCATTGGGCGCACATTTCCGCCTCGGCGATGGTGGCGCATTTGAACCGTTTGATCCCCCGGGCAAGGAGGAGCCGGACCACGGCGGCGGCCTTGTAGGTTTTTACATGGGGCCACATCCGGCCGGTACCTTCCGCCATGCTTATGGCTTTTTGAATATTTTCTTCGATAATGTCTTCGTGGAAGATCAATGCCGGAGAATCCAGTTCTTCCTCGCCGGCAAAGTGATAATCAAGGGACGGCGGATTCATTTTTCCACTTCAACGAGGAGTTCAATTTCCACCGGGATATTGCCCGGCAGGGCGTTCATCCCCACGGCGGAACGGGCACAACAGCCGCGCTCTTCCCCGAAAATGTCCACCAGAAGCTGGCTGCCGCCGTTAGCTACCAGGGGCTGATCGTAAAAAGTCGGGGTACCGGCCACAAAGCACAACATTTTTACGATCCGCTTTACCTTATTCAGATCTCCAATCCGGAATTTCAGATTGGCCAGGAGGTTAAGAATACAATACCGGGCGGCCTCCTGCCCCCGCTCAACGGTGTATTCGGCCCCCAGTTTACCGGTAAACCGCTGCTCGCCATTGAAAACAGGGCCGCAGCCCGAAAGATAATAAAGGCCCTCCCCAAATTCCTTAACCGGTTCATAGACGCCTCCCTTGGAGGGGGGATTCGGCATCACCAGTCCATATTTTGCCAGGGTATTTTCCAGATTCAGCATATCATTCCACCTAAAAAAAAATTAGTATAGTAAGAAATAGTTTCAAAACCGAAGGGGCGAAACTACCTCATATAAATAAGAATAGGTCGAATTTCTTATTTTGTAAATAAACTTGTGAAAAAAATTTAGCTGATGTATGATGGGTACATGAAATCAATCCAGGAACAACGGGATCTATTCAATAAGATCATGACCCTTTTGGAACGGCATCTGGGACCGAAGTGCGAAGTGGTGCTTCACGATCTAACCCGGGATTACGGCAGTACCATTGTGGACATACGGCACGGATATATCACGAACCGTAAAATCGGCGATGCGGGGAGTAATCTGGGCCTGGAGGTGCTTCGAGGTACGGCGCAGAACGGGGATCAGTTTAATTACATCACCTATACCCGGGACAATAAGATACTCCGTTCCTCGTCGATCTACTTCCGGGGGGAAGACAATCAGGTTGTCGGGGCCCTCTGCGTCAATCTTGACATTACCCAGAGCCTTCGATGTGAAGAATTTCTCCATCAATTCAACCAGTTTCCCCCGGACACGGTGAAAAAAGACTCCGGTTCCCCGGAACAGGGGGACGGGGCGGGAAATACGCCGCCGGTCAAGGAAGTCTTTGTCAATTCGGTCCGGGAACTGCTGGATTATCTTATCGGCGAGGCCCACGCCCAGACGGGTAAAGCGGTTTCCCGGATGCAGCGGGGGGATAAGCTTAAATTTATACATTTTCTGGATCAAAAAGGCGCTTTTCTGATTACCCGTTCCGGAGACGCGGTTTGCGATTTTTTGGGGATCAGTAAATATACCCTTTACCGGTATCTGGATATTGTCCGGGGCGAGGGGAAGGATAGGGGGTATGAAACTGAGGACGGGGAGGAAGAGGACCCCGGTACTAGCGGCTAACCTCGAACCCGCGGTTCGCGTTTTGGAAAACATGAAACTTGTTACAAAAACTAAAAAAGATTTATTTGCAAAAAAAATGTTTCAGCATTACGATTATATACAGGAGGTTTTCCCAAATTATTTTTGAAAATTGAGCCCGTTTCAAAATTCGACTCGGTTTGGAACCCTTTCGAATGAGTTTAATGTATGTTTTATTAGGAGGCTTTTAATGGATTTTTCCATAGAACATCGCATGTTTTTTATAATCGGATTTGTGGTTTATATCTTCATTCTGATTGTCATCGGTATCATCAGTTCCCGGAAAAACAAGGACGGCGAGGATTACCTTCTGGCGGGACGGAAACTTCCCTTCCTGCTGCTTCTGGGAACCATCAGCGCCACCCTCATCGGTACCGGTTCCTCCATCGGGGCGACCGCCAACGGCTTCCGTCAGGGGTGGTACGGGTCCCTCTATGGACTGGGCGGGGCCCTGGGTATGTTCGTCCTGGCGTTTTTATTCTGTACGGAGCGGGATTACAAGTTCATGACCCTTTCGGAAGAAATGCAGTTCCGTTTTGGGGGGAACAAAAAGATCCGCAATGTGATGGGGTTCTTTTTATTTATTGCCGAGGTCGCCTGGCTGGGCAACCACATGAACGGAGGCGCCACCTACCTGAGTTATGTAACCGGCCTGGAGCCCATCACCGCCCGGTTTATCACCATGTTGGCCTTTGGCATCTATGTCTTTATCGGCGGTTACCTGGCGGTGGTTTTGACCGATAATATTCAGGTCATCCTGGTCCTGGGCGGCTTCATCCTGATCCTGATTCGGGCAATTCCCGCCGCCGGCGGCTGGCAGGCTATCCACGACACCTACGTGGCGTCCGGCAAGGGCGAGGCGATGAGTTTCTACGGCCTTGCGGGGGTTACCGCCATAACCGCCATATCCCTGGCCTATACGGTAGGGATCTCCCAGGTGGGGACCCCCGCCTTTCGGACCCGGGTATACAGCGCCAATTCCAACAACGCCGCCAAAAAGGCATTCTTCTTTTCCGGGGTGGTGCTGTTCCTCTTTTCCTTTATTCCCGCGGTTATTGGAATGTCCGGCTTTGCCATCGCGACCCGGGACGGGGCCGAAGCGGTGCTTAATAACCCCAACTACACCTTTGCCTACATGGCTACCACTATCCTGGGGCCTACCCTGGGGCTTATGTTCCTCATCGCCGGTCTTTCGGCGACCTTATCTTCCGCCGATTCGGACGCCATGGCGGGGATCACCATACTGCTGGTTGATATTTATTCCACCGTTACCGGAAAAAGCATACCCAAGGAAAAGATGGTCGCCTATTCCCGGGTATGCCTCGTGATAACCCTCCTCATCGCCTTCCTGGCGACCCTATTCGCCCAGGACATCATCGGTTATATCTCCAATGTGGTAGGTTCCCTCATTCCGAGTATCGCGATGATGATGATCCTCGGCAAATACTGGAAACGGGTTACCTGGCAGGGGGGTATGGCCTGTATTTTCTGCGGGACCATCTTCGGCCTTCTGTACCTTTTTGTATCCCCCTTCAGGAGCGTTATTACGGGTATTTTTACCGGCCCGGCCATTCCCGTCAGTATCGTCGCCCTGCTGGCCGGTATTATAGTCAGCCTCGTAACCCCCAAGGAAACGGTTTCCGAAGAAGAAGCCATGCGGCTGGTCCTTGAATCCAGGGAACGAATCAAGGCGTAAAGTTCCGAATCGCCGGGGTATTACGCGGGAAGGATGAGATGATTTTGCTTATTCGCAATGGTACGATTGTTGACGGAAGCGGCGATCCCCCCTTCCGGGGGGATGTTTTGGCGGAAGACGGGTTTATCCGTGAGATCCGGCCGAGTCAAAGCCCCGCCGGCCAAGAACTCCCCCGGGAGCGGGCGGAGGAAACCATAGACGCCGGGGGCAGGATCGTCTGCCCCGGTTTTGTCGATCTTCACCGTCACTGCGACACGGCGGCCCTGGGGGAGGATTTCGGTCTTATCGAGCTGTCCCAGGGCATTACCTCCTGTTTTGCCGGGAACTGCGGTATGTCGCCGGTTCCCAACGCGCCTTCATACCGTGAGGCCCTTGAGGGGTATCTGGCCCCTTGTCTGGGCTCTTTTGAACACGAAACCTTTACCACCCACCGGGAATACCTGGAGCGGCTGCGCGGGGCGGCGCTGCCTCTTAATATGGGATTCTACGCCGGTATGGGGGCCATCCGTATCGCGGCAAAGGGGTTTTCCCCCACTCCCTTTACCCGGAAGGAAATGGACGCCGCCCGGGGGCTCCTGGGGGACGCCCTGGACAACGGCGCCTCCGGTCTGTCTATAGGGCTCATGTATGTGCCTGAGCTTTACAGCTCCGCCGATGAGATCGCCGCCCTGGCCCAGGTTATGAAGGGGCGGAAGGGCATCCTCTGTACCCACATGCGCTGGGAGACGAGCCGCCTGGTAGAAGCCGTCAGGGAAGTCATCTCCATTGCCCAAAAGGCCGAAGTCCCCCTGGAGATCAGCCACTTCAAGGCCGCGGGGACGGATGCCTGGCACGGGGTCCTCCATAGGGCCATCGAGGCCATTGAGGCGGAACGGGCCCGGGGTATGGATGTTACCGTTGATTTTTATCCCTATGACTGCGGTTCTTCCACCATGATGCAAATGCTCCCCCCGGGCTACCTGGCCGTGGGGGTAGAAAAAGCTATCGCCGGTCTTAACAAGAGCGAAAATGTGGAGAAGATGCGGAAACTCCTCGCCGGAGGGGAGAAAAACTGGGATAATCTTTCCCAAACCATCGGCTGGGACCGGACCATTATCAGTTCCGTAAACCGGGAAGAAAACCGGAAATTTCTGGGGAAGTCCGTGACGGCCTGCGTCCGGGAGTACGGCTACCGGGACGAGGCGGAAATGGTGGCCCGGCTCATGTACAGCGAGCAGGGCAAGGTAGCCATTATTAACCAGAGTATGTCTACAGAAGATATTGATACCATCGCCCGGCTGTCCTACTCGTCCCTCATATCGGACGCCCTCTACGGGGATATGCGGAATCCCCATCCCCGGCTGTACGGGGCCTTTCCCCGCTTCCTTCGGGATTTTGTCCGGGAACGAAAGGTCCTCGACCTCCCCGCGGCCGTACATAAAATGACCGCCCAGCCCGCCAAAAGGGTGGGCTTGAACGACCGGGGGCTTTTACGTCCGGGCTGCCGGGCGGATATGCTGATTTTCGATCCAGAAAATTTTAAGGATCACGCGGATTACCTGGCCCCCGCCAGGCTGGCAACGGGCCTTGATTACGCTATTATCGGCGGAAAAACCGCCTACCGGGAAGGGAAACTCCTCTGCCGGAACCGGGGAACCGTCATATAACCCCCATAGGGGGTTTCCGGCCCCTATAGCGGGACGGATTAAGGAAGACCCGCGCCCTCCTCCCATAGGGGGTTTTAGGCCCCCATAGCGGGGCTGCCCCCGCAAAAAAAGCCCCCCTTAGGCTAAACTTGACCCACAAATTTTTACCCCCGCCGCTGCTCCCCCGCTTCGGATTGTGGTGTTTTCAGCGGAATTTATTTGAAAACTGAAGTTTTTGATCAACCCAGTAAAGCAAAACGGCTGGTCAAGCCCATATACTTTCCATGAGATCATTACGGGTATTAAAACACGGGGTGTGGTACGAAATCCGTACCCGTATCAACAACCGGGAACCCCTGTTCCGCCTCCATAAGGCCCTGGCCCTGTTTGCCAAGGTGTTCCGGGAGACGAAACGCCGGTTTGTCTTCGAGGTCCGCGGGCTGTGTGTGGAGGACGACTGGCTGACGTTTTATATTAAGCCGGCGGACGGGCTGGAACTTCCCGCAATCATGAAGTGGCTGAAACAGGTGTTTGCCCAGCGGTACAACCGGGCGGAGGGCCGGATCGGGCATATCTGGGGGGACCGGTATGGGTCGCGGATAGTGGAGGGGCCTCCGGGGGAAGAGCCGGAGGGAGTGAGGGGGGATTCGGACATCAGGGTCAGACCCCGGTTGGGGAAACGGCGCTTCAAACCATTTTTCCCCTCATATTCCCCCTCCTCCCCGCCCCTGGACCCGGATAAACGGCACTAATCCGCCCCAGATTCCGAATCGGCGTCCCTGTCCTCCCCAAACCGAAAACTTCTCGGGGAAAGATCCGTCCTGAAACGGGTATTTTATAGATCTGAATTGTGGGTCAAGTTTAGCCCCAGAGGGGGGCCTTGTTCCCCAAGTAAACGCCTATGGGGTCTGACCCCAAAGCCCCCTGATTGGGGGGTAGTGGAAGCCCGCAGGGCTGGAACGGAGGGGGGGCGGGCGGCATCCGTGCCTGCCTGCGGGAAAAGGCGGGGAAACAGCCCCCCCTTCTATGGCTATTTTACCCGCTTAAACAAACGGTATGCCACCAGGAGCATCTTGTAATAAAAATAGAGGAAAATTCTGAAAAACCGCAGGGGATTCTGAAAACAATACCCGATCCCCTCAAGGCCCCGGTCAAAAACCGCGCGGGAGGGGCGTTGTTTCCGCTCCGCAAACACGTCGAAGAGATCGCTGCACCATAAGCGCAGGCCGGAATTGAGCATGGTGTTGTTCCGGGCAATCCACCGCTCCTCGCCGTGAACCCCCTTGCCCGCCAGGAGCAGGGAGGGGGACGCCTTCCGTATGGCCTGCAGCAGGGTTCCCTCCTCGTTCCGCTTAAAAGAACCCCGATAGCGGCCGACCACCCGCAGTTGGGGGAAGGTCTGGCGGATGTTTTTTTCAGCTTTGCCCAGGGTCCGCGGCGTCCCCCCCAAAAGGTACAGGGAATGTTCCCGGGCTTCCAGGATGGTCAGGAGGCGGATGACAAAATCAAAGGGCATATACCGTACCGGGCTCTTGCCGGTCAAAAACCGGGCCCCCCGGATGAGGCTTTTTGAGATGGGAATGACCAGGGCCGCCCCCAGCACAAAGGAACGGTATTCCCCGCTTCTGCGGGCCCGGAGCAAGTCCCAAAGGGAAAGCAATACGATATTTTTCCCCTTGCCGGATTTTAGATGGTCATAAATTACCTCCGCGATCCGGTCCTCGGGAACTATGTCCAGGGGGACCCGTAACAGCTTGATCCGCTCTATGGGTTTGATTTCAGCATCCACGAGGCTCTCTCCAAAAGAATGATACGTACCGCGGCCGCGGCGTACAGGGCTGCGGTTTCGACCCTGAAAATAGTATTTCCGATAACCATGGGCTTAAACCCATGGGCAAGAAACCGGGCGGCCTCCCCGGAAGAAAATCCCCCTTCGGGGCCCACCGCCAGGACCACCAATTCGGGGTCCGTACTCAGGTACCCGTGGAGGGTTCCCTCCCCAAGGGGGGCCTGGTGAAGGAGTAGCCCCAGGGTGCGGGGGTACTGATCCCGAAGGCCCTGCCAATACGCCCAAAGGGCCTCTTCCGTACAAGGCGAGCGAACCGTCGTGGGAACGGCGGAACCGCTTTGCTGCCGGGCCTCTTTGAGGATCCGCTGCCAGCGTTCCCGCTTTTCATCCCCCGCCGCCCCTATCCGGGGGACGGCAAATTCCGAACAAAAGGGAACCACCTCCCGCACCCCCCCCTCGGCGGCCTGCCGGAGGATGAGGTCCATCTTGGACCCCTTGGGCAGGGCCTGAAAAAGCACGAGGGACGGCCCCGGAAACTCCCGCGGGGATTCGGGCGGTTCCAGGCACACCCCGGTGAGGCGGCCCTTTTCCACGGAACACACCCGGACCAGGACCGCTTCCCCCGAAGGAAGCCGGGCGTTAAAAGAAGCCCCCGGGGAAAAACGCCGGACATTCACCAGATAATGGTAATCCTCACCGGACAAACGGATCCTTCCCCGCTTATCCGGCGGGGAAGGCAGGATAAACTGCTTCATGATCAAAAACACCGGGATCACGAAACCCGGGCATCCTCCATAACCGCCTCCTCCTGAAGGTCCTTGAGGGTTTTCGTGGTCTGCATCAGCCGGCCGTAATTCCCGTTCCGCAGGATATTCACCGCTTCCTGAAGCTGCACGTCGTATTCCAAATCGTAGACCGGCGCTATGACGGTCCGGTTTTGTTCATCCCGCACGAGCCGGCGGAGCAGGGCCATGTCCAGTTGATATTCTTCGTGTAACCCGCGGACAAAGGCGTCCAGCGCCGCGGGGGCCGCCTGGGGATTATCCCTCACAAAGGCAGGGATCTGGTTTTCCCTGATGAGGGTATTGAGTTTTTCCGCGTCCTCATCGGAAAATTCCGGGAACAGTACCTCCCGGTCCGGGGGTATGCCGATTTTATCGATATTCACATCGCTGGGGGTATAATACCGGGCGGTGGTTATCTTAAATCCCGCATTTTCCAGGGGGTATACCTGCTGAACCGACCCTTTTCCAAAGGATTTTTCCCCCACCAGGTAGGCCCGGCCCCGGTCTTTTAAGGCCCCCGCCACAATCTCCGATGCCGAGGCGGACCCCCGGTTGATCAGGGTAACGATGGGCATGGTCAGGGGTATGGCCGTGACCCTCCGGGCGTTAAATACGGCGTTTTCCCCGGCGATCCGGGACCGGGTGGAAACCACCACCCCCCCGTCGATGAAAAGATCGCAGACCCCCACCGCGGACTGGAGGAGCCCCCCGTAGTTGTTCCTGAGATCGATCACTAAACTCCGGGCGTTTTCTTTCTTGAAATGCTCCAGAGCCTCCCGGGTCCGATCCACGGTCATGGGGGTAAAGGTGATGATCCGTACATAACCGATATCCCCAATCATGGCGTATTTTACCGTGGGTACTTCAATGACCGCCCTGACCAGGGTTACGGGGAATTCGAGTTTCTCCCCCCGGCGGATGACCAGGTTGACCGCTACCCCCGGAGCGCCCCGGAGCCGGGCGAGGACTTCGTCCATGGTCAATACATCGGTAAATTCATCGTTGATTTTAATGATGAGGTCCCCGGGGCTTATTCCGGACCGCCACCCCGGGGTATCCTCAATGGGGGAGGCCACTTCCACATAGGGAGGTTTTCCTCCGGCTTCCCCCCCCACGGGTTTGGATATGTAAAGCCCCACCCCGCCAAAACTCCCCTGGGTGGTTTCGCTCAGGCTGGACATTTCCTTTTCCGGGAGAAAGGAGGAATAGGGGTCCCCCAGGGCGTTAAACATACCGGACATGGCCCCCTCAAAAAGCACCTGGGGATCCACCTCTTCCACATAATGCCGCTCAATAAAGTCAAAAACATTCTGAATTATCGACGCATACCGGCGGACGCCTTGATCCCGTTCCTGGGCTTCCGCATTGGGTACCGACGCAAGCACAAAAATCATACAAAAGCTTAAGGTGGAAATCAGCCAAAGTAACGAAAGGGGAGACTTCCCCTTGGGATGACGAGCCATTATTTCTTTCATGATTCTATTGTAGAGGAGTGTACGGATTTGTCAATGCGCTCCCCCGCCCCCATAAGGGGTTTTAGGTCCCTGGGGGGCGGATTCCTGGGAATGAACCGCGCCCGCCTTCGCCAGCCCACAGAGGGAGGGCTTGTATAAAGATACGCAAAGGGGCGGATACTGGAGGCATTCCTGCATAAACATACGGAAAGGGTCAGACCCCAACCGTATATTCATGCACCCCCACCCAAGGGGTTGACCCCCTCCAGTGGGTTTTATGCCCCTGGGGGGCAGATTCCTTTGAAATCGGACGGCTGAACGCCGGCGGGGAATCACTCAGAGCCGGTTCGGAATTACTCCGGGAGGTCCCAGAATTACTCCGGCGCTTCCAGGGGGCAACGAGACAGCCCCGGCAGGGTGCCGGGGCTGTCTCGGACCGGCCGGCTGTGGACGCCGCTGGTGAGCTTTATAAACTAGCAGGTAAGTCTGTTCCTTCCACTGTCCGGGTCCAGTGGAATTTGCCGCTCTTGCTAAAGCTCTCGTTGCTCAATTCCAGCCTTCCCCAGACTCCACCGAGACCCTCATTACTTTCTTTCCCCGTGTTTGTATCAGCATAAGCACCATTAGAAATGCCGGGGCTCCAATAGTTCACCGCGCTAATCTTGCCACTGTTTATGTCGTAATATTCCAGGGCAAATCGGTTATAAGAAGTACTATTGTTCAGGGACACGAAAAAGCGGCCGAAGCCTCCGTTTCCATTTTGTCCCTCAGATTGGGGCAGAAGCGCCGTGATGAGCTTCTTGTAAAAGGAATCGGAGAGCGTTCCGGTGAATCTTCCGTGCCAAACTTGTCGCTAACCAGTTGGTTGACCAGAGCAGTATGGTTATCAGTACTAGCGCCACTACCGGGATACAAGACCGTAACGTAGAAGTCAAACTCATCGCCCTGAAGCGTGTTATCTGTGATTTTCGGCTCGTCACCAGAGGCAATAGATTCCGGGTGAATCTGGATAAGGATCGCGGACGCCGGGGCATCGCTTGTTCCCGAACTCGTATTGGAAGAGCTGATGGTGTTATTCGTAACCTCAATACCCACCCCATAGTCCCTAATAAAGATCCCTTGGGTCGCCGAGCCACTGGTATTGACAGCAGTAATGGTATTGTTGAGGATTTTAATGCCTTCCGGCGGGTAACTCGTTGCTGTGGCGGTGCCACCCATCACAAAGAGCCCGGCAGCCATGCTTCCATTGGTGTTATAGGTTATGTTGCTGTTCTGTACCGTAACATTCCTGCTGGCCAGATTCTCGCCGGTAAGATAGGCGCCGTTGTTGTACCGGCCTATGAATAGCGGCCCGAAATATGCGTTGTTAACTGATGCCGCTTTTGCTTTATCGGTAACCGCGATCTTCACCCCATCCAGGGTTACGTTGTCGTTGGCGAGGAGTATGCCGACCATGAGGGCGGTAGCCGAATCCTTCCCCAGGCCCTTGATGGTGTAGGGCGTGGTGTTGCGGTCATTCCCGGCGTCAATGACGATAGCGCCGGTACCACTGTTTGCGGCGGAGTAGAAGGCGGCGTTCAGGGTAACGACGCCATGGCCTCCGAGCTTCTTGGCCTTTTCGATAGTGGCCGCCAAATCCTCCGCGACATTATCAGTAGTCTCAGGCACCGAAACAATCAATGCTACTTCGGAATCCTCCAGGGCGAGCGCATATAAAAAGGGGTAAAGGAGAAAGGGAAATCGGTCGATAGGGGCACTGTCGCGTCCTGGTTTAAAGTTGACACATGAGGAGCCGAAAGATGAGAGATGTGGTACGATACAGCGAGGCATTCAAGCTGAGGCTTGTAGAGGATGTGGTCGGTGGGAAATATAAG
>JAIRMO010000059.1 GCA_031258625.1 Spirochaetaceae bacterium
GTCTGACCCTTTACGTATATTTATGCAAGGAGTGGGGGGCGGACCCGCTATGCGTATACGTTGCGGAAAAAGTCCGCCGGTTACCCTGATTTTCACGGATTAAAGAGGCTAAAATCAGCGTTAATCTGCGGATAAATTCTTCCAGTCTTGCGTTTAAGTAAACGCCTATGGGGTATTAAACCCCCATCGAATAAAAGTAAATGACATTACCCTTTGCGCCCCCTTGCGGAAGAAGCGATAAGCGGTTATATTTTTATAAGGGGCTTTTTGAGCGGGGTGAATTGTGACCCCACCCTTTGATACTGACCATTATATTACGAATAAGGGGGAGCCGGAATGAAAAAATTCTTGGTAATACTTATCCTCGTTGCGGTTTGTGGCGGAATTATGCCCATAGCCGCTCAGCAAAACACCCAGACGGATAATAAAAAATCGGAATATTATTATGTTACCGTTCCTGTGGAAAAGATCTACCCCTACCGGAAGGGGTATGTGATTGCCTATCGGAAGGGGATAAACCAATTGGCCCGGGCATACCTCCCCATGGACTGGTTTACCGATGCCGCCGGAAAGGGGGAGCTCATCTACATGGGGCCCGGAACTTCCTGGCCCTATTTAATGGTATACTATAAAAACGGGGAATTTAGTCATGTCCGTCTTTACGTCCGCAGGGAGCGGAGCCATGAAACCTGGGGTAATATTCCCCTGAACATAAACATCGACGACCGCTTTGAAAGTGTAGAGGATTTAAAGTTGGAATTTTGATGAAGGACGCCGAACTAAAAGTTATGCAGGAAGCCATCCGGGACGAAGGCCTTGACGGGTGGCTTTTTGGTAATTTTCACCACCGGGACAAACTTTCCGACGGGATCCTCCGGCTCGATCCGGAGGCGGCTAATTCCCGGCGGTGGGTGTACGGGGTGCCTGCCCGGGGAGAGCCCCGGGGGATAGTTCACGTTATTGAACCGGATATCCTTGAGGACCTGCCCGGTTCCCGGGTTTCTTATATCAGCGGGGAAGATTTTTTTACCGCCCTGGCCCCCTTTGGGGGAAAACGCTGGGGGGTCCATAGTTCCGAAACCCTCTGCGCCGTTTCGTACCTTGACCGGGGAACCGCGGCGACCCTGGAAAAGGCGGGGCTTACCCTGGTTTCCGCCGCGGGTCTGATCCAGCGTTTTAAGGGGCTCCTTGACGAAGGGGGGATCGAATCCCACGAGCGGGCCGTTGCCGGCCTTCACCGTATCGTGGAAACCTCCTGGGAAAGGGTTAAAAAGTCCTATGCCGAAAAGAGCCCCCTCCGCGAAGGGGATATCCGGCATCTCATGATGGAAGAAATGAAAACCCGGGGGCTTATTCCCGACCATCCCCCCATAGTCGGCGGGGGGGTGAATTCCGGGAACCCCCACTATGATTTTTCCGGAGACGGCGCGGTTTTTAAGCCCGGGGATGTGATTCAGTTTGACCTCTGGGCCAAGGAAGCCGCCGAAGGATCGGTTTATGGGGATATATCCTGGGTAGGGGTTTACGCTTCCCAGACCCCCGCCCCGGTAGAAAAAGCCTTTGGGGACCTTATCCGCGTCCGGGAGGGGGTTTTAGACTTCATAACCGGCGAATTACAGGCCGGGAGGGGGCTTACCGGGGCCGCGACAGATCAAAAAGCCCGGGAACTCCTGATAAAGGGGGGGTACGGACCGGCGATAAAACACCGGACCGGCCACGGCATAGATACCGAATGTCACGGATCGGGGGTGAACATCGATTCCGTGGAATTCCCCGATTCCCGGTTTCTGCTGGAGGGTTCCTGTTTTTCCCTGGAACCGGGAATTTATTTTTCCGGCTTTGGTTTACGGACCGAAATTGACGTGTATATCCGTCAGGGCAAACCGGTGGTTTCCGGCGGAGAACATTCCCGTCAATTTACCCTGCTCACCTGTTAAGGAAGAACCATGTATACCCCCCTGCCGGTTCCCGCTGAATTAGTGGCCTTTATCCGGGGGGGGCGTAAATTTATCGTTGCCGGTCACAAAGAACCCGACGGGGATTGTGTGGGGAGCCAGCTTGCCCTGGCTTCCGCCCTGGGGAGGCTCGGCAAGGAGGTCGTCCTCTGTTCCGCGGGGCCCTTTAAACGGACCGAGATTATGCCCTTTGGGGATCGTTTTATACCGGAAGCCGGAGCCAAGGAGCGGACGGGTGCCCGGGTTGTGGTGCTGGATTGTTCCGGGCCGGACCGGACCGGCGGCCTAAAACCCTCCCTGGAGGGGCTTCCCACGGCGATTATCGATCACCATGCCACCAATACAAACACCCAAAGTACCGCGGAAAACCCGGTATTCCTGGACGCCGGGGCCCCGGCAACCTGTTTTATGATCCTGGCCGTGCTGGAAGCCCTGGATTTGCCCCTGACATCGGAAGAGGCGGAATTCCTCTTTTTCGGCCTCTGTACCGATACGGGCTTCTTCCGCCATACCGATTCCAACGGGGCCGCAGCCTTTGCCGCCGCCGCCCGGCTGACGGCGGCCGGGGCGAACCCCAAACGGGTCTACCAGGCCATCAACGGCGGAAAAAGCCTCAATTCCCGAATCCTCCTGGGGCGGGTTCTTTCCCGGGCGGCCGCTTATTTTGGGGGAAAACTCATCCTCTCCGAGGAAACCTACGAAGAGACCCAACGTTTTGGCCCGGAGGGCAGGGATTCGGATAATCTCTATCAACTCCTCCAATCCGTCTCCGGGGTCGAAGCCATGGTGATCATCCGGCAGGAAACCCCCGAAAATTGCACCATTGGGTTCCGTTCCCGGGACCAGGTAAATGTCGCGGAGATCGCCCTCCAATTCGGCGGGGGGGGGCATAAAAACGCCGCCGGCTCAAACACCCCCGGAACTATTGAAGAAATACGCCCGCGGATTATTCAGGCCTTTGAGAAAATTTTCTAGCGGATTGGATTGGAAGGCCGCGTTCCATGCCTAAGGAAGCACTGATTTATTCAATCGAGAATAAATCAGCGCTCCTTTAATGCGGTTTTTTCGTAGTTTTTCGTAGAAAAACGAGAAAAATAATAGGGCAACGATGGTTAGCGTCAAGTTAATCAGCGTTGCCCTAAGGCGCGCTATACCCGCCTGAGGTACTCCGGAAAATTTACCGCCGCTAAAAATGTTGTAAACCGGTTTTCGGATCCGGGCATGGACCGGTCCGCATAATGACATTTGTCATGACAACAATACCCTAACTAAAGCAAAATGCACACACAAGCACATTATACCGATAAACCATCAAAGAGGAACGCATCATGCAGGAATATTTACCACTAAGTGCTTTTCTCGACGAATACCGTATGGGGATTCTCAGCCAAAAACAACTGGAAGGAAAAATTTTCCAGTATGTTCTGGATAATTACAAGCGATTCCACCTGGGTCAATGGGGCCAGGACGATCGTATTGATTATCTGTGCTGGCTTTATCCGCGACTCAGTAGAGCCATCACGAAATACCGGAATTCCGGAACCTCCTTTGACGCGTATATCGGCGCGTTGGTATATTATTCTTCCCGGGAATTCCGTTTCCGGGAGGCGGATCACAGCATATCGGAACATACCTGTTGGAGAGAACAGGCCGCCGAATTATCGGTTCGGGACGCCGAACCCTGCTATCCGGAGAAACTGCCGGCTTATAAACCGGTTTCCAATCCCCAGCAGATCCTGATATTATTACTAAAATCCTACTATTTTGTATCCGATGATTTTATTTCCCGGATAGCCCCGGCGATAGGGATAAAAAAGGAAATTTTAAAAAAAATGGTGGATGAATTACGGACATTACGGCTGGAAAAGGAAGAAAAAATTCAGGGGCTCAAGGAGCGGATCCATAGCCAGTTTTACCGGTGTATTTCCTTTGAACAACGGATGCTCGCGTCCCCGGAGGGTTCGGCATTTCGAAAAAAAATGCAGGAACGCCTGAACCGGGCCAGGAAACGGCTGGTATCCATGCGGAAGCGGCTTTCCGTTATGCGGCTCGACGCGACAAACCGCCAGATTGCGGAACTGTTGGGGGTCCCCAAGGGAACCATCGACTCCACTTTGTATTCCGCCAAACAAAAATACGCCGTAAAGGAAAAAGAGTGCTGAGTTATAGACACGCCTTTCATGCCGGGAATGTCCCGGATGTATTCAAGCACGGGGTCCTTATATGCTGCCTTGAGTATCTGCGGAAAAAGGAAAAACCCCTGCTTTGTATCGACACCCACGGAGGGGCCGGTTATTATAACCTCACCGAAGGGTATGCGGCTAAAAACCGGGAATGGGAACAGGGTATAACCCCGCTGCTGAAAGAACCCCTGGGAACCCTGCCGCCTTTGGCGCGGTCTTTGGTTGAATTGGTACGGAAACTCAACCCCCGGGGGCGTTTCCTTGATTCCCCTCCGGGCCATACGGGCATAACCCGGTACCCCGGTTCCCCGGCCATTATGGCGGCGCTGCTCCGGGAACAGGACCGGGGGGTCTGTTTTGAACTCCACCCGGCGGATTTCACCCTGCTGCAGGCCCGGCTCCGGGAGAATCCCCGGATACAAATTCGCCGGGAGGACGGTCTTGCCGCCCTGAAAGCCCTGGTTCCGCCCCCTTCCCGGCGGGCCCTCGTTTTTATCGATCCCTCCTACGAACTCAAAGATGATTACCGGATCCTCCCGGAGATTTTAAAGGACGCCCTGGGACGGTTTTCCTCGGGTTGTTATATCATCTGGTACCCCCTGCTGGGACGGAAAGGGAGAGCGGGGGGGGAGGTGGGGTTTCCTGAGCTGCTCTGGTCCCTCTATGGGGGGAAGCGTTTGAGGGCTGAATTGTACACCCGTATGGGGGATTCGGAAACCCGGGGCCTGTATGGAAGCGGCCTGATTATCTATAACCCACCCTGGCCGCTTAAGGATGCCCTGGAAGGAGGGCTTCCTTTTTTAGGGCGTCTCTTGGGGGGGAAGCTCAATCCGGGGCAGGGGAGCGCCTGGGATCTCCGGCTTGAAGGTGAAGGTCCTCCCGGTTCCCGCAACCATGAACCGGAAAATGTGTCATAAAGGATATGAATATGCGGAGTACCGTCCAGCCTATCCCGACTCCCCTGCCTTTTCAAACCCCGGGGGAGGAAATTGCCAATTCCATACTCCACGGGCTTGGGTTTATCCTGGCCGTTGGGGGCCTTGTCCTCCTGGCCCTGCGGGCCAACGGTCATCTGGGAGGCGCCGGAGGGGGGGGAAGGGCGGTTATCTCCTATGTGATCTTCACCGCCGCCATGATCAGTATGTTCCTGGCCTCCACCTTGTACCACGCGATCCAGAACGAGGGGGCAAAACGGGTGTTCCGTATCCTGGACCATTCGGCCATCTATCTCCTCATTGCCGGTACCTATACCCCCTTCTGCCTGATCAGTTTCAGGGGGCCCTGGGGTTGGACCCTTTTCGGTATTGAATGGACCTTGGCGGTAACGGGGATAGTCCTCTACGCGGTAAACTACAAGCCCCTTAAAAAAGCGGAGATTGCCGTTTATCTGCTGATGGGTTGGGCGCTGGTGGTCAGCGGTCCCACCCTATTCCGTTCCCTCCCCCGCGTAAGCCTCATCCTCCTGGCCTCCGGAGGGGCGGCCTATACCCTGGGAACCCTCTGGTACCGTAAACCCTACCGCCGGGGAACCCACGTAACCTGGCACGTCTTTGTCCTCGCCGGGGCGGTCTGCCACTGGTGGGCCATTTGGTTTATGAGTTAGGGCCCGGGGCAATCTGCCGGCGGCTTTCAGACAAAAATCATAAGAAATAGTTCCCCTGCCGTTCCGCAGCCCGAGGCGCATACAGACCTGTTAGGCGAAGTGCCCCCTAAAATTGGTTGGAAATAAAAAATCCCCGCCGCAGAGCGGCGGGGTATTGAAGATTTCTCCTTGAAATCTTTGCGTATGCGGGGGAACATATCCCCCACACCCCCAGAATCACGCCGCAGAGCGGCGGGGA
>JAIRMO010000065.1 GCA_031258625.1 Spirochaetaceae bacterium
ACCTCAAGAATATTCATCATCCCCCCCCAAATCACTTTTATTCGCAGTGGGGTCTAATACCCCGCCCTGTAGGGCAGTTAAAATTGGTAACACCAACAAATATAGTAGAAGACCCCACAGTTAATAATTTCCTTTCAGAACGAACCTCGCAAACAATGCAACGCTTACAGGATACCCCGCCCTTCAGGGCGGGGAGGTTCATTTGTTATATAAAACTTTTTCAAAACATCAAATTTTGAAAAAATAAATTTAAAAAAATTCCTTCCTTAGCCATTCCGTCAATTTACTAAACAAAGGCGCCGATCCCTTTTCCCGGGAACGGACATCCCCGCCCTTGTCGGCCCCCTTTTCCCTCTCCCGTTCATCCCCTTCCAGGACCAGTCCTGCCGCGGTGGCATATACGGGACTGCGGTACTCTTCAACCAACCCGCCCAAAGGCAGGGGAAACCCGATCCGTACCGGAAGTTTAAAAACATGGTTTGCCAATTCAGCGGCCCCTAAAAGCTGGGCCCCCCCGCCGGTAAGGACAATGCCTCCCCCCAGGGGCCTTGCAAAAACGAGCTTCTCCAGTTTTTCCTTTACCATTTTGAAGATCTCCTCCATCCGGGGCCGGATTATCGTGAGGAGCTGGGATTTTGGTATGGGCAGGGGCGGACGCCCGCCTACCCCGGGAATGATAATCTCATCATCGTTCCCTTCAAGAAGCCCTTCCCAGCAGCAGCCCGCATCCAATTTAATACGTTCCGCGGTCTCAAAGGAAATACTTTTAACAATAGATATGTCGCTGGTAACCTGAGCGCCCCCCAGGGCTATGGTGGTGGTTGAATAGGGAGTTCCCTGGGAATACACCAATACATCGGTGGTTCCGCCCCCCAGATCAATAAGGGCGACCCCCAGTTCCTTTTCTTCCTCCGTCAGAACCGACCGCGCCGCCGCCAGGGACTGGAGAACAAGATCGTTAACCCGGAATCCGGCGCGGTTAACGCACTTGATAAGATTCTGGGCGCTGGTAACCGAACAGGTGATGATATGAACCTCCGCTTCCAGGCGGACCCCTATCATATCCAGGGGGTCCCGAATCCCCTTCTGATCATCCACAATATAACTCTGGGGTATTACCTCCAGAACCTGCCGGTCCATGGGGATAACCACCGCCCGGGCAGCTTCAAGGACCCGGCTAAGATCCTCCGGTCCTATTTCCCGGGTCTCCTTGTTCTTTCCGGTAACCGCCACCACACCACGGGAATTGATTCCGTCGATATGGTTGCCCCCAATACCGGTCCAGCAGGTATGGACTTCCCGGCCGCTCATCATCTCCGCCGCTTCAATGGCGGCGGAGACCGACCGGAGGGTGGCTTCTATATTGACCACTACCCCTTTCCGCATACCCGTAGAGTTACTCATCCCCACACCGGTAATCTCAAGGATTCCGTTTTCATTCCGTTCGCCGATTATGGCGCAGACCTTCGTGGTGCCGATATCAAGGCCGACAACCAATCCATCGCTAGCCAAGGGATGCCTCCTTTACTGTATATGACGCCGTGCCGGTCCTAAAATCAAGTTCCTCGACATCAACGTCCTGGGCATTAAAAACATCAATAAGCAACAGCATATACCGAAGCGTGTCTTCCTTCAATTCACGGCCCAGGCGGACCTTTACCGGATAATAAACGGGATAGAGGATCAGTTCGAACCCGTCATAGATCTTCCGGTTAATCTGTATCTCCGAAACGGCCCGTAAGAGTTCCGGCGCGGTACTGTTTATCCGTTCCAGATCGGAAAACAGCGTATTGAACATCGCCGGAAGCCGCGTCCCCAGAACCGCCTGTTCGAATATCAGGCCCGATATAATGGGAAGGGATGAAATATTCGGTCCCGGGCCGGAATCTTCGCTTCCTATTTTAAAGACCACCCCCTGTTTGTCAAAAAACACCGGGGATATTCTGCCGTCTACCGCCGCCAGGGAAAAGGCTACCGCCTTGCGGGGTTCGAGGGTAATGCTGACCGTATCGGGAAAGCGTTTGAGGATCCTGGCGGATCCGACCTGGTGCAGCGACTCCAGGGCATACTCCGAGGCTTCGGCGTTGACGGTCATAAAAGAGGACCGGCCGTCAATGCCCGCCTGGGCCAAAACCAGGGCCTTATCCAGTTCCGGAATACCGGCCACCTCCACCACCGAAAGAGGCATCCAGGGGCTTATCCCCAGAAGCCAGATAAGCTCCGCCCCCAGAATAATCGCAAGAATAAGGATGAGGATCTTGAGCCGCCTGTCCAGTTTGGAAGGAACCGAAACTTCGGCTGAAATTTCGGCGGGCCGCGCATTTTCGGTAAAAACATATTCATTAGACATGGGAAACCTCCCTTTTCCTTGAGATATTTACAATCAGCCCCGCGGTCATCAGGGTGCTTGCCAGAGAAGATCCCCCGGCAGAAAAGAAGGGCAGCGGGATCCCCGTGGCGGGAAGAACCCCGGACACCACCGCGATGTTTAAGAGGGCCTGGGAACAGATCATGGTAACCAGGGAACAGGCTAAAAGCCGCCGGAACATATCCTGCGCGGCCAGGGCCGCCCGGTATCCCTGGATGCTAAATACTATAAAGATGATGAAAAACAGGCACACCCCCAGGAACCCCGATTCTTCGGCATAGGAAGAAAAAATAAAGTCGGAATGAATTTCCGGTACGCTGGCGATCTTCCGGGTACCATGACCAAGGCCCTTTCCCAGGAGGCCCCCGGAGGCGATGGTCAATATGGAGGACCGGACCTGATACCCCGCGCCCAGGGGGTCCCATTCGGGCCGGATAAAACTAATAAGCCGCAGGAGACGGTGTTCTTTGGTCAAAACCAGAAGGGAGGACAGGGGGAACAGGATCACCGCCGCTCCAAAAAAGTAGCGCAGCTTTACCCCGGCCAGATAAAAAATGGCCAGCGCGTTTACCGCGATAAATACGGCGGTGGAAAAATTGTTCTGCAAATAGATGAGGAGAAAGAAAGCCGCCGTTACCAGGGCCGGGGGCAATATCCCGGAACTAAGGGAATCCATCCGCTCCTCCGCTTCCTTCTTACCAAAAAGGTGGGCCAGGTAAAGGGGCAGTACTATTTTCACTAATTCAGATGGCTGATACGTTTGGGCGCCAACCCGGATCCACCGGGCCGCCCCGTTACGGGTTACCCCGATACCCGGTACAAAGGTGAGGATGCAGAGCAGGCCGGTTCCGCATACCAGGGGGAGCATCACTTTTCTGAGGGTATCCAGGTTGATCCGGGAAGCCAGGAAGAAGAGGACTATCCCCAGGATACCCAAAAAAAGCTGCCGGGAAAAAAAGTAGAGACCGTCGCCGAAGAACCGTTCCCCGTAGGCG
>JAIRMO010000157.1 GCA_031258625.1 Spirochaetaceae bacterium
CCGTAAGGGTTATGAGTTTTTTCATTACCGGCCTCCCTGGGAACCGGCGTTCCCCGAAGAACTGAGGCTGCCCTCGCCCTGGTTTGACCGGGGGGCCGGGCTTGCGGGCCGGGAAGTCCCGGAGCCGAGGTTCCGCAGGGGGAGGAAGTTGTCCAGGTTCCGGTCTATGATCACCGTTCCCTCCTCGTCCTTGAAGACCTCTTCGATCATTTCGTAATAGAGCCGCTGGCGGGTAACTTCCGGGGAGCGGCGGTATTCGTCGTAAACCGAATTGAACCGGGCCACGTCGCCTTTTGCCCGGTTTACCCGCTCGGTGGCGTAGCCCTGGGCCTCCTGGACGAGCCGTTCCCGCTCCCCCCGGGCCCGGGGAATCTCCGCGTTGTAGGCCTGCTGGCCTTCGTTGATGAGCCGGTTCATGTCCTGTTCCGCCTTGTTGACGTCGTCAAAGGCCTCCTGGACCCCCGCTGGGGGATCGATGTTCTGGAGTTTCACCGCGATAACGTCTATCCCCAGGCCGTAGCCCCGGAAGGTTTCGTTCATGAATTCCGCCCCCGCGGCCTCAATGGCGCTCCGCTCGGGGCCCATGATGTCCATGATCGCCCGGTCTCCCACCAGCATGTTGATCGCCGACCGGGACACGTCCCGGATGGTGGCGGTCCGTTCCATGACGTTGAAGGTCCAGGCTTTGGGGTCCACCACCCGGTACTGGATGATCCACTCCACCTCCACGATGTTCAGGTCCCCGGTGAGCATGGTGGATTCGCCGGTCTGGTTGGCGTAGGTGGAGGAAACCCCGCTTCTCAGGGTCCGGAAGCCGAACTGTTCGGTCTGTACCGCCTTGACGTTCACCGTATAGCTTCGGTCTATGCCGAAGGGCAGTTTGAACTGGAGCCCCGGTTCTTTAGTACTGATGTATTTTCCAAACCGGGTCACCACCGCTTCTTCGGTCTGGTCCACGATATACACGCTGGTTCCCAAAAGGATCGCCAGCACAATGCCCAGTCCAATCAGGGTGACGAGGGCCGGGCTGATCTTCCCCGCTTTGGGGGGAGTGAATTTTAACATGAACAACCTCCCATGTTCCTTTGAGTATAGGGGTTTCCGCGGTTTCGGGCAATGAGCCTCCAGGCGCCGCCGCCGGTTTCTCTGGGAATTACTTGCCTCATGAATATGCCTCATTGACAAGATCGTAATTGCTTCCCTATACTTTGATAGAATTCTTATTATATAGTACAAATGAGGATGGGAATGGCCGGTCAGTTGCAGCTCACATTCGTCAATTTTTTAAAAGACGCATATATTGTGGTTGAGGGCAAACAAAACGCCGACCGGTTTTTTATCATCCGGCAGGGAAAGGTCCGAATTTCCAAAGAAGTAGAGGTTGTTGAAGAGGAAGGGGGCAATATACTGGAGCCCGGTGATTTTTTCGGGGTTGTTTCCAGTATGTCCTCCCACAGCCATATTGAGACCGCCCAGGCCTTAACCGATGTTACCCTGATTTCAGTTCAAAAAGATCAATACGGCCAGTTGATTCAAAGCAATACCCCGGTGGCGATGAAAATTATCCTCCAGTTTTCCAAGCGGATGCGGTATCTGGACGAGGCCCTGACCCGGCTGACCTTAAAAAACAACGCCGAAGCCGATCTTTCTCATCTTTTTAAAGTGGCCGAATATTACGCGAAACAAAGTCAGTATAACCAGGCGTATTATGCCTACCACCAGTATATTAAATACTGTCCCCAGGGCGAAAATGTGAACCTTGCCCGGGAACGGATGATGAAAATAGCCCCCTATGCCAAGGCGGTAAAACTCAGCTATAAGGCGGAAGAATTTAACCGGACCTATCCCAAGGATTCGATGATCTTTTCCGAAGGGGAGCCGGGAGAAGAGCTGTATATCATTCAGAAAGGGTCGGTAAAGATAACCAAAATTGTGGATAACAACGAGGTTCTCCTGGCGGTGCTGAAAACCGGGGATATTTTCGGGGAAATGGCCCTTCTGGAGGCAAAGCCCCGGGCCGCCAGCGCGGTAGCCTATGAAGAAAGCGTGATATTGGCGGTAAACCAGGCTAACTTTGAGCGGATGATCACCGCCCAGCCCCAGATTATAGTCCGGTTGACCACCCTTTTGGCGGAACGAACATGGTTCATCTATAAACAGCTTGCCAATACCCTGATTTCCGATCCTCTGGGCAGGATGTACGACGCTCTGCTCATCCAGTTGGAAAAAAACCGGGCAAATATCATGTCGACTCAGTCCTATACCTTTGATTTTGGTCCCAAAGAACTGGTGAACATGGTCGGTCTTCCCCAGGAGGACGGCGTTCTGGTCTTACGGAAAATGATGGAAAATAAAAAAATCCAGATTCTTCGGGATAAGATTTACGTGAGCGATGTTTCCGAGATCGCCAAACAGACCGAATATTACCGGAAGATGCAAAAAATCGAAAAGGCCCGGCGGGAATCCACCGGCTGGTAGCAGGGCTTATTCCATTATATACGTCTTAACCGGCGGAAACCCGTTAAAGCCTACTGAAGCGTAGCTGGCGGTATAGGCCCCGGTGGAGAGGAAGTATATCCGGTCTCCGATTTTTAAATCCACCGGGAGACGGTATTTGTAATCCTCATACAGAATGTCCATGCTGTCGCAGGTGGGGCCCGCCAGGATCACCTCCGCTTCTTTGCCCCCCGGCACGTCTTTGCTGGTGATAATGGGGTATTTGATCGATTCATCCATGGTTTCGATGAGGCCGTTGAATTTACCCGTATCCAGATAGACCCAGCGGTTCAGGGCGGTATTGTTTTTCCGGGAGACAAGCACCACCTCGGAAATCAGGACGCCGCTGTCGCCGACCAGAGAACGGCCCGGCTCAAAAACAATGTGGGGGAAATTATCCCCAAAATCGTCGGAAAGGTAGCGGTAAATTTCCGCGGCGTATTCGCTCAGGTCGTTGGTGGGCTGGGTATAGGAGGCGGGAAAACCGCCCCCCATATTGATCATGGTGAGGCGTATATTTTCATCTTCTTCCAGGGAAGAAAAAAGGTACTTGGTTTTGGCTATGGCGTCGTCCCACTGGCCTATGTCCCGCTGCTGGCTTCCCACATGGAAGGAGATGCCGTAGGGGGTAAGCCCCAGATCCCGGGCCAGAATGAGAAGGTCGTAGGCCATATCGGGATGGCAGCCGAATTTCCGGGACAGGGGCCAGTCGGCGGTGGTGGAATTTTCCACCAGAATCCGCACGTAGATCCGGGAGCCCGGGGCGTTCTGGGCAATGAGCTTCAGATCCTCCTTGCTGTCGGTGGCGAACATCCGGACGCCCTTTTCGTAAAAAAAGGCCACGTCCCGGGCCTTCTTAATCGTATTGCCGAAGGACATACGATCCGGGGCGACGTTCAGGGAAAGAACCATCTCCAGTTCCGGCCGGGAAGCAATGTCAAAACTGGCCCCCATTTCGGCCAGGAGGGACACCACCGCCGGTTCGGGGTTTGCCTTGACGGCGTAATAAAATTGGGCATAGGGGAACAAATCCCTCAGCTTGATATAATTCCGTTTTACCGTATGAAGATTGATCACCACGCAGGGGGTTTCCAGGTCCCTCGAAAAATCGAGGAACCGGTTCCACTCCGGATCGGTTACGTAATCTGCCCTGTTAATCATATATTCCCCCCTCCGTTTCTAAAAAACGGCAAGGAAATCCTAGCATATTCGATCTATGCAATACTAGCGTTTTTTCCGATATTATAAAGTAATGGGTATCATGCATGATCTGCCCCGGTTTTACCGGTCTTGTATCTTGTTTTTTCTTATATGCGCGGGGCTCACCGGCTTTAACCGGGCCTGGGCCCAGGACGGCCCCGAGGTGTTTTATCCCCCCGGCATGGCGCCGGATCTTGCCGGTCCCGGGGGAACTCAGGCGGCGGAACCGCCGGCGGAAAATTCCGCCGGGACCGGGAAACTGCCCCGGGTTTTCCGGAACATACGGCTGGGGATGGGCCTTGACGAGCTTAAAACCGCCCTCCGGGGGGACGGGCTTTTTAATTTCCGGGGAGACCGGGACGTGTCTTTTTTGCCCTCCCAGGCCCGGAGCAGGGGAACCGCCGGTGAACAGAGCCTGGTGGAAACCACCGGTTCTTCTTTTATCCGGCGGGCCTTTTTTCAGCTTCGGGGGGGAGAACTTTTTATTATGGCCTTTGCCCTGGATACCGGTCTGGTGGATCATTATTCGGTCTTTACCGGTTTTGTGGAAAAATACGGGGAACCTGGGTATCTCGATCCCAAACAGGCGGTATGGGAAACCGGAACTACCCGCATATCCATTGAACGGCCCCTGACGGTTAAATATATTGATATGCGTGTTTTTAACGATATTATCGGGGAATCCGCCCTGGTGGAATCGGGGGAAGTCCGGCGGCGGCAGGAATTTCTTGATGAATTCTAACCGGCCCCTCCGCCTGCCCCGGAACCCGCGAATTCCTTTTTACCTCTGGCCGCTATGGCTGATATGCGTTTTGGGGACCCCGGTTTCCTGCGGCCCCAGGTTTTCCCGGGCTGAAATCACCATAAACCGTTCCCGCGGGGAACCGGTGCGGATGTCCGTTGAACTGGCCCGGACCGAAACGGAACGGGGCCGGGGCCTCATGAACCGCAAGACCCTTGAGGACGGCGCGGGAATGTTTTTTATCTTTGACCGGGACCAGATCATGTCCTTTTGGATGAAAAATACCCTCATCCCCCTCTCCATTGCCTTTATCAGCAGAGAAGGGCGGATTCTGGAAATTCGGGATATGAAGCCCCTGGACGAAACCCCCGTCCGTTCCGGCCGCTCGGCCCGTTACGCGCTGGAAGCGCCCCAGGGGTGGTTTGAACGGGCGGGAATCAGGGCCGGGGACACGGTGACGCTGGGTCAGGGTATTGAATAATTGTAAAAAACGAGACAAATGGAATTTTTTAAGATTTTTTGTATTGATCGGCCCCCGGAACTGTACTATTGTTATCATATCGGGAGAACATCTTGTTTAAGGGTTTGACTCAGCGGGTACAGCGTATACTTTCCGCGGACGCGCAGGAAGAGGCTCGGCGCTTTAATTCAGATCAACTCCTGCCTGAACATATTGTTATCGCCCTTCTGAAAGAGGGGGTAGGCATCGCCTGTAAAGCCCTGATGTTTCTCAGAATCGATCTCCTGGAATTCCGGCGAACCGTGGAAAACGGCATTCCCCGGATATCCGGGGTACTCTTCCACGGGGATGTGCCCCCCTCAAAACGAACCAAAACCATGCTGGAAATTGCCACCGAGGAAGCCCGGTCCATGGGGAGCGATTACCTGGGAACCGAACACTTGCTTTTTGCCGCCATGCGGGAGCAGGATTCCACGGTTCAGATCTACCTCAAGGAACGGGCGGTGGATACGGATATGCTGCGGGTAGTGGTGCAAACCACGTTTTCCCGGCCCTCCGGTTCCCGGGGGGAGGGGGAATTTATTTCTTCCAATAGCTGCCAGACCTATTTTATCCACCGGGAGGGGGAGCATAAGCCTTCCCACAACCCCCGGGTAAAACCCGCCTCATACCCCGTTTTAACCCCTATGCTGGATGAATATTCCCGGGACTTAACCGCCCAGGCCCGGGCCGGCAGGATGGACCCCGTGGTGGGCAGGAAAAAAGAGATCGACCGGGCGGTGCGGATTCTGGCCCGCCGGACGAAAAACAACCCCGTCCTGGTGGGGGAGCCGGGAGTAGGGAAAACCGCCATTGTGGAGGGCCTGGCCCAGCTTCTGGCGGGAGGGGATGTTCCCGAAGTCCTGATGGGGCGGCGGATTCTTTCCCTGGACATGGGTTCCGTGGTGGCGGGAACCAAATACCGGGGGGAATTTGAGGAGCGGCTCAAAAAGATCATGAAGGAAATATCCCAGGCCGGGAATGTGATTTTATTCATCGACGAAATCCATACCATCATTGGCGCCGGGGGTGCGGAAGGTACTATCGACGCCTCCAATATGTTGAAGCCCAGCCTTTCCCGGGGGGATATCCAGTGCATAGGGGCCACGACCCTGGCGGAATACCGGAAACACTTTGAAAAGGACGCGGCCCTGGAACGGCGTTTCCAGGCGATCCTGGTGGATGAACCATGTCTGGAAGATACCGTGGGCATACTCAAGGGCATTCAAAAAAAATATGAAGACCACCACCGGGTAAACTACACCCAGAGGGCGGTGGAATTGGCGGCGACGCTGGCCCAGCGTTATCTTATCGGCCGGTTTATGCCCGATAAAGCCATTGATATTCTGGACGAGGCGGGGGCCATGCGGAAACTTGAAAACATGGTTCAGCCCCCGGAAGTTGCCGGTATTGAGGCGGAGATTCTTCAGCTTACCGAGGAAAAGGGCGCCATGGTATCCGCCCAGGATTATGAACGTGCGGCGGAGGTGCGGGACCGGGTGCGGCACCTCAGGGTCAAACTGGATGCAGTGCGTGCCGCCTGGGAACGGGCGTCCCGGAATGAACGGGTCCAGGTGGATGAAGGGGATATACGCCGGGTAGTGGCGGAGGCCACGGGCATACCCCTGATGCATCTGGAGGAGCAGGAATCCCGGCGGCTGCTTAGGATAGAAGCGGAACTCCACAGCTCGGTAATCGGCCAGGATGACGCGGTACGGCGTATCGCCTCGGCCATACGCCGGTCCCGGGCGGGAGTTTCCTCCCCCCGGCGGCCCATGGGGTCTTTCATTTTTTTGGGTCCCACCGGCGTGGGCAAAACCCTCCTGGCAAAACGGCTTTCCGAATACCTCTTTGGCAGCGAGGAATCCCTGGTCCGCATAGATATGTCGGACTTTATGGAAAAGCACAACACTTCCCGGCTGGTGGGAGCCCCGCCAGGGTACATAGGCTATGAGGAAGGGGGCGTTCTGACTGAAAAAATACGGCGGAACCCCTACCGGGTAGTGTTGTTTGACGAAATTGAAAAGGCTCACCGGGATGTGTTCAACCTGCTGTTACAGGTCATGGAGGAAGGGGAACTTAAAGACAATCTGGGGCATACGGTAAATTTCCGCAATACGGTTATTATCATGACCAGCAACGCCGGGGTCCGGGAGATCAGTAAGGATTCCCGTCTTGGTTTCGGCTCCGGGTCCGGCCTTTTAAGCATGAGCGAAATTGAATCCCAGGCCCTGTCGGAACTCCGCCGCCTTTTTAACCCCGAATTTTTGAACCGGGTGGACGACGTGGTGGTGTTCCACCCCCTGGACATGAAACAGATCGAAGCGATTCTTGACATAGAAATTGGGGAATTGTCCCGGCGCCTGGGGGAACAGGGTTACTGTCTCCGGGTCCTTCCCGCGGCCCGGAAAATCCTTATCGAAAAGGGCTGGGATCCTAAATTCGGGGGGAGGCCCCTGAGGCGGACCATACAAAAAGAACTGGAAGATCCCCTGTCCCTGCTGCTTCTGGAGAGCGGCTGGCCCCGGGGCGCCCTTTTTACCGCCGACGGCAGAAAAGGAAAAATATCCCTCTCGGGGAAAACGCCGGTTTCCGCGGAATCAGAAGAGCCCCTGGTAAAAGCGGTTCATTAAAGCCAATTCATCAGGAGGGGCGTATATGCCTGTCGTTTTGCCTGTCGCCGGGGGAGACAAAAAAATCACCCTGGCCCCAACCAAGATCATCGGTGTGGGTTTTAATTACCGGGAACATTTGAAGGAAAGCCGGACCGCTATCGCGAACAATATTACCCATCCCACGGAACCGGCCCTGTTTGCCAAAACCCCCAATGTACTCATAGGCCCCGGAGAAGCCATTGTGCTGCCCGCCCATATCGCGGCCTATCATTTTGACGATCCCCGGATAGACCTGGAAGCGGAATTGGGAATCATCATAGGCCGGCGGGGCCGTCATATCCGCGAAGAAGAAGCCTATGACTATATCCTGGGGTATACCTGCTTTAACGACGTGAGCCAGCGGAATATCCAGCGGGCCGATGTGTCAGGCTGGTTCCGGGGCAAATCCTTTGACACCTTCGGCCCCATAGGCCCCGCGGTGGTTTTACATAAAGACATCGGGGACCCCCAAAACCTGGCCGTCCGGTCGCGGATCAACGGGGAAACCAAACAGTCGGGAAACACTCAGGACATGATCTTTTCGATAAAAAAACTGATTGCCTATATATCGGAAAATTTTACCCTGGAAGAAGGGGATATTATCGCCACCGGAACCCCTTCGGGGATCAGCCCCCTTGAGCCGGGCGATACGGTGGAAATAGAGATTGAAAACATTGGGATCCTAAAGAACCCGGTAAAGGCGGAATGACCATACCCCTTAAATCACCGTCCCCGGATACAAGACCGTGTTTTTCGGAATCACGATAATGCCGTCCACGATGTAGTAGTGGCCGTAATTGCCGTCGGTCCGGGGAAGGTCGTCAACGCCCACGCGG
>JAIRMO010000175.1 GCA_031258625.1 Spirochaetaceae bacterium
CTTTAAGGGCAATGTGGATCTGAAAAAGCTCCGTTTTGAATTGATATAAATTGTTGTAAATGGTATTTTATCCGGACCGGAGTAGAGCGCGTAAACGTGGTTTGCGGCGAGGTATTAAACCAGACTTTCGAATAAAAACTTCTGGAAGCCCGTTGGGATTTCCCATGGTTTATTTTACATTATGTTTTGGAGGAGAAAGATGGATTCTAATGGGATTGTCATGGTTATTTGCGGAATGTATTTTCTCACTATGATTGGGACAGGGATCTACGCGGCGAAACGGAACAAAAAAGCTTCCGATTATCTTGTGGCCGGCCGGGGTTTAAATACCCTGATGACGGCCATCACTATGGCGGCGGTGCAGATCGGGGTAGGTATCGTGCTGGGGAGCGCCACCAACGGTTATAACATGGGAATTTGGCCTGGATTGTATTATACCATTGGCTGCGGCGGGGGGCTTATATTCGCGGGCTTGGTAACGGCCAAAAAACTGCGGAATAACGAGGGATATGTTCCTATTGATTTTTTCGCCTACCGGTATAATGACAGCAAGGCGATACGATTTTGGGCATGGCTGAGCAATGTGCCCAGTCTCTTGGGCATTTTTATCGCCCAAATGCTTGCCTGCGGAGGGATCCTCTCGGGGTTTGGGCTTCCCTTCGGCTGGGGGGTGATTATCTCCGCAGGGGTGGTCTTAATCTACTGTACCGTCGGCGGCATGTGGGGGGTGGTCCTTACCGATGTAATTCAGACCGCGGTTATTATGATTGGCATTCCCATTTTTTTTATTTGTATATTGGTTAAATTCGTCTCCGGCGGGGGATCGGTGGCGGAGATTTACCAAAATCCCTTTATTCCTCAGGGGCTCTTTACCCGCTTTGTCTATTTGGTACTGCCCTTTCTGTTATCCATTTCAATGTCTTATGACGCCTATTCCCGAATTCAGGCGGCGAAGGATGTTAAAGCCGCCACCAGGGGCTGTATCATCGGGGGGCTGATTGTTATTTTTATCGGGGGCCTCTGTTCTTCCATAGGGGCTATGGCGTTTCAGCTCTTTCCAGGAGTTACCGACGGTATCTTTACCATCGCCGCCACCGGCAGCCTGCCGCCGGTATTAGCGGGGCTGGTAATAGCGGCGATTCTCTCCGCCGCCATGTCGAGCGCTAACTGCGTCATCCTTTCCCTCGGTTCCTGCTTTTCCCGGGATTTCTATAATAAATTCCTCCATCCCGAGGTTAATAATCTGGACGAACTCCCCAGGGCGAAGCGGATTTCTCAGGCTGCCGTTTTCGTCGGCAGTCTGGCGGGGATCCTCTTCGCCTTCAAAATGACCAATATTCTCGACGCCATGATTATTTTTAATTATCCCTATATGGGCAGTCTCCTGATTCCCCTCTTAGGAGGACTGGTTTGGAAGGGCGCCACCCGCAAAGGGGCCTTCGCGGCGATCATCACCGGGGGCATCGTGGGGGTGGGGGCCTTCCTCTTAGGCATCCCGGGCCCCCTGAACGGCCTAATAAATACCGATCTGGCCCTTTTGTTTGCGTATATAATATCGGCGGCCACCCTCTGTGTGGTAAGCGTTATGGATAAGGCGGGGCAGGCGGATAATGCTGCCCGGTTGGCTATTAATGGAAAATAACGCGGCTCTTTCCTATACATGGCCCTACGCAAATGAATTTGGGCAGGAAGAACAAATAAACTCCGATGTATTAATCCTGGGGGGAGGATTAGCCGGTTGTTACGCTGCCGTCGCGGCGGCCCGCAAGGGCTTATCGGTTACCTTGGTCGAAAAGGGCGCCATAGTCCGCAGCGGTTCCGCGGGCAGCGGTTTTGACCACTGGGAATCCGCCTGTACCAATCCCTGCTCTCGGGTGAGCCCCAAGGAAATTACCGAAGCCTATATCCGGGAACAGGACTATTACAGCAATGGCATTGCCCACTATATCGAATGCCGGGAAGGGTACGATCGCCTTCTGGACATGGAATTTTTTGGCGGTAAAATCCGTGACGCGGAAGGGGAATTTCAAGGCGCCGAATTCAGGGATGAAAAAACCGGCCTGCTTTTTGCGTATGATTATAAAAACCGCTTTACCCTGCGGGTATGGGGTACCACCTTCAAACCCGCTCTCTACCGGGAACTAAAACGCCTTAAGGTTAATCTGGCGGAACGGGTGGAGGCCACCGCCCTGCTTACCGCGGAGGAAGGGGGGGGGAAACGCGGGATCGGCGCGGTAGGGATGAATGTCCGGACCGGCAAACTGATGATCTTCTCTGCCAGAGCAACGGTCCTCGCCATGTCCCGTCCCGCCCGGATATGGCTTTTTAATCCCGACATGGTAGGGCTATGCGAATTCCGCCCGCCCCAGAGTATCGGCAGCGGTCATGCTATGGGATACCGGGCGGGGCTTGAATTTACCATGATGGAAAAATCGGTCCGGGCGGAATTCTCCGCCGCGGGCCGCAGCTTTCCCCCTTATGGGGCGGGGAATAATCATAATACTTGGTACGCCGCTACCATGGTAGACGCCCGGGGGATAGAAATTCCCTACGTGGACCGGGACGGGAATGAGTTGAAAACCGTGCCGGAACGGTATTACCCGGCACCGGGCCAAAAATTTTTTTTGAAAGGAGGGGTAATCGACGAAGCGAAATATGAATACCGGGGACCGGAAACCCTCGGTTTTGACGAATTGATGAAACGGGGCTACCAGCTCCCGTTTTACGCCGATCTTACCCGAATGCCCGAGATGGAACGCCGGGTGATCTGGGGTATGATGGTGGGGCAGGAAGCTAAAACCAGGGTGCCTGTTTTAGAAAACTATACCGAACGGGGATTTGATCCCCAAAAACACATCCTGCAAAGCTACGGAACTGGCTGGCAGTCCGCCTCTTTTCTGGACCAGGAACGGCAGCTTTTTGGCGCCCCCGGGGGGATATTTCACGATTGGGATCTCAAAACCAACATCGACGGCATCTACGCCGCGGGGGATCAGCTTTATGCCTCGGATTGCTGCGGGTTTGCCGCCGCCACCGGTTATTATGCGGGACGAAAGGCCGCCGCTTACGCCCGGACCGTTAATGCGAGGGCGCCGGACCGGGGGGATGTGCGGGCCGAAAAAGATCGCCTCTACGCGCCCATGGGCCGGGACCGGGGTATGAACTGGCGGGAATTAAACCTAGCCGTTTCTAAGGCCATGCAGAATTACTGCGGTGGTGTAAAATGCCGGAGCCTGCTCCTGGAGGGGCTCGATTTATTGAACGCCTATGAACGGGAATATGTCCCCCAAATCGCCTGCTCGAATCCCCATGAACTCATGCGGACCCACGAAGTCTTTGATATTCTGGACGTTTCCCGGCTTATTATCCACGCGTCCCTGTTGCGGGAATCCAGTTCCCGGCCCCTTTGTTTCCGGCGGAGCGATTTTCCCGAAACAGACCCGAAAAAGGACCGGCATTTTATCGTCCTCCGTAACGAGGGGGACCGGCTGATCAAAAGAACGGTTCCCCATAGCTATTATGGCGATGTGGAGGAAAGCTACCAAGCCGTCAATCAAGATTATATCGACGAAATGAAGGAAGGCTCCTATGAACGATAACGCTATCCCCATTCAGCCGATATCGCCGGTGTCTTGCAGTGTTGAGCCCCTCTGTTTTGATGAAACCTTTTGTATCGGGTGTAACCGTTGCGTCGAGGTCTGCCAAGTAGACATCCTCATCCCTAACCCGGAAAAGGGGAAAGCCCCGGTACCGATCTATCCGGGGGAATGTTATTATTGCGGCTGTTGTGTCATGGAGTGCCCGAAAAAAGGGGCGATCAAGCTTCGGCATCCCTTGATGAACCAGGTGAAATTTATCGACGCCA
>JAIRMO010000197.1 GCA_031258625.1 Spirochaetaceae bacterium
ATACTCCCAGACCCCTTTGCCGCTCGACCTCCAGCCCTCAAGCATCTTCGCCTTCTCTTCCAAACTGTACCTCGTCATCTTTACCTCCGGTTCATTAAAATGTTACCGAAGTGTATCCCTGGCCGCCCCACCCCGTAAGGTGGGGGGTAATTGACGTATACTTTTCCCTGCTCTATCCCCGCGGCAACGGCGGTAAGGTATCTTCGCAGACGTCTGATTTCCAGATACAGGGCGGCGATATCTTTTTTTTGAAACGGAGGGGGGGAGAGGGACGTAAAGTGATAATAGGATAGGAAGTAAAGCCGCTTTGTCCAATGGAGTTCATTTAAAATCCGCCGGGCATAACTCGATGTCCGTCAACGCAGGGGTGCCAATCACCGTTTGTGTTCAATCCACGTACTCAATGGGAAAAACCATCCGGTCCCGGGAGAGGATCGTAGGGGGGAAAATGTCCCGGGCTTCCTGGAGCAGGGTTTTGAGGTTGTATTCATTGTACCGGGGGCTGTAGTGGATCAGGGCGAGCTTCTTTACCCCGGCGGCAGCGGCGATCCGGGCGGCTTGTTCCGCGGTCATGTGCTTTTTTTCCCGGGCGCTTTCTTCCAATTCCTTTTCAAACATCCCCTCGCAGACAAAAAAATCCGAACCCGCCACCTCGTCGGCGATCTCGGGAAAAGCCAGGCTATCGGTTACAAAGGAAAATTTCCGCCCCGAACGGGAAGGGCCCAGGACCTCGCCGGGAAGCACCTCGGAACCGTCCGCGGCCCGGACCGGCTCCCCGGCCTGAAGTCTGGACCAGAGGGGCCCCCGGGGAACCCCCCGGGCAAGGGCTTTTTCGGGGTGGAATTCCCCGGGACGGCGGTCCTCCTCAAAGACATACCCCACACAGGGTTTGGTATGCCGCAGGGGAAAGGCCCGCACCCGGAAGTCCTCCCCCGCGTATACGACGCCGGGGGAACCTATTTCCTTCACCACGATTTCATAGTTGATATACATATCCAGGGTACGGCGGTTGGTCTCAATATATTCGGCAATCCCCCGGGGACCGATGACGTACAGGGGATCGTCCCGGTCGACCTGGGAGGAGAGCATCAGGAGCCCCGGAATACCCGTCACATGATCCGCATGGAGGTGGCTGACAAAGATAACGGAGATCTTCTTCCACCGGAGGTTCAGCCGGCGCAGGGAGACCTGGGTCCCTTCCCCCCCGTCAAAAAGAAAAAGTTCCCCCTCCCGCCGGAGCAGGACCGAAGTTAAGTGGCGGCTCGGCAGGGGCATCATCCCCCCGCAGCCAAGGATAAAGGCTTCCAGGTTCATCGTTTTTTTATACTCCGCACAAATTTTCGTAAGGTCTCGGCCAGGGTAAAAAGGTTTTTCCTTACCCGCCGGTAGGGATAGTCCCAGCTCCCGCTCCGGTGGATGATCCGGCCTCCAAAACCGGTCTTAAACCGGTAAAGCCCCGCCATGGGATGGGCGGGATCTTCCCGGGGGGGGATGCCGTAGAGGTCGTATTCCCCGCAACCCGCGGCCCGGGCATCCTGTATGGCCCGCCATTGCAGGGCGTAGGGAGCCATGAGGTTCCGCTTTTGATTGGAGGAGGCCCCGTAGAGGTAAACCGCCGCGGTCCCCCGGAAGAGGACGATACTGCCGGCGATGGGGGCCCCTTCGTGGAAGGCCAGGTAGAGCCGGAGTTCCTGGCCGGCCTGTTCCCGGGAACAGTCAAAAAGGGTCCGGTAATATTCCGGGCCGTGGATGGCGATGCCGTCCCGTTTTGCCGTTTCCTTGTAGAGGGCGTAAAAGACCTCCAGGCCCCGCTCGTCCCGGCGCTCCGTAACGACCCCCTTCTTCTCCGCAAGGCCGATGTTGTAACGCCACTTGGGTTTCATTCCCCCAAGGATCTCTTCCCCCGAAAGGGCAAGATCGATAAGCACCGTATCCGGGGGCTGGACATCCGCCCCCGCCCGGGTGAAGGGGGGATCTATCCGGGGGGGAGGGGACCCGGCCCCTTCGGTGTACCAGGGGGGATCGAAGCGGATAAACGCCGTATCCCCGGGCAGCAGGGGCCCCAAGGCCCGGGCCAGTTCCCGGAGGGCCCCGTTGCGGGCCCCGTCGTCTCCGGGAAAATCCGGGGGCAGCTCAGGCCCCCCGGGGACATAGGCGAAGGAGAGGGCCGGCGCGAGGGGCCGCCACAAAACGAGGAGGGGCATACTTCCCGCCCCGGCCCACTCCACGAGGAACGCCCGGGCCGTCCAGCCGAACCGGGCCTTGAAGCCCCCCCAAAAACCGGACTGGAGAAAAGATCCGGCACTACCGCAAGAGGAGAGCTCCCCGGGAATGAGGCGGTGAAGGTATGCCGGGGAAACAACATCCGGCGGGAGACCCGGCGGGGAGCGCCACGGACAATGAACACCCCGGGGGGCGGTACGGGAGTCCGGGATAGATTGTCCGGGGACAACCATTAATGAACCTCACCGGCGCCGATTACCTGAGTACGGATGGGATTCCCCCGGAGGGTGAGGGCCCGGTCCCCGGCAACGACTTCGTGGTTCACCACCCCGATGGGAACAGAAAAGAAGGCATCGATATCGATCTCGCCGGGGGGCGTTCCCAGGGACAGCCCCTGGATTTGTACCCGGGTACCGGTGGGGGTATCCCCCGCGTCCAGGACCTCCACCCGTTCATTCCCCTCCGCGTCCCTGTCGGAGGCGGCCAGGAGCATACCCCGGCTTTCCACTCCCCGGAGTTTCGCCGCCTTGAGGTTATAGGCGAGGATGATATGTTTACCCAAAAGCTCCTCCGCTTTATAAAAGGGAACCAGCCCCGAAACAATGGTCCGTTCTTCCCCGGCGATTTCCAGGGTCTCGATGTAGAGTTTATCCGCCCGGGGATGCCCTTCGATTTTTACGATCCGGGCGACCCGGAGGTCCAGGGTCTGGACAAAACGGTCCGGAAGGGGAAGGGCTTCTTCCGGGGGCGTATTCTCCGAGGGCGCCGGGGCCCCTTCGGGTTTAAGGGCGTCCCGATCCGCCCGATCCTTCTGACTCCCGGAATAACGTTCCCGCAGTTCCCGGACCAGGTCATCCTCCAAGCGGGAAAAAAGGACCTCGCTTCTTTCCACCCTGAGGAGTCCCCCTTCCCGGCCGATATCCTCCCAGGAAAGGCTCTTTTCTTTTGAGGCATCCTGCCCCCCGATGGTCAGGCCGAAAAAGGAGGCGATCTTCTCGGCGGAGGCCGGGATATAGGGGTGGATCATCACCGCAATATCCCGGACCACATGGCAAAGGTCCCGGATGAGGGCCTCCGCGGCCGGGGGATTCTCGGTGCGTTTTTTCCAGGGCTCGCCGTCCTGAAAGGTTTTATTGGCAAAAGAGGATAACTCAAAAACGGTCCTAAAGGCGTCCCGGAGTTCCGCCCGTTCCAGCTTTTCGGTGATATCGGCCTCGAATTTCCGTACCCGATCCCAAAACTCCGGGTTTCCGGTTCCGCCGGGGATCACCCCGTCATAATACCGGGTAACAAAAGAAAGGGTCCGGTTTACCAGGTTCCCCAGGTTGCCGATCAATTCGCCGTTCACCTTCTCCTGAAAATCCTTCCAGGTAAAAAGGGCATCCGCCTTTTCCGGGCGGTTGTAAAATATATAAAACCGCCAAATATCCGTACCGATGCCGGTATCCATGACATCGGTACCAAAAACCCCTACTCCCTTGGATTTGGAGAATTTTCCCCCCTCGTAATTGAGGTATTCGGTACTGGACATGTGGTGCAGCATGGTCCAGGGCTCCCCGGTCCCCAAAAGGCTTGAGGGGAAAATAACCGTATGGAAGGGGATATTGTCCTTGCCGATAAACTGAAAAAGCTCCACCTCTTGGGGGTTTTTCCACCAATCGTCGACAAAAGGGCGCCAATCCCCGGCGGTTTCCTCCCCGTAATTCCCGGTGATAGAAATATACCCGATACAGGCGTCGAACCAAACATAAAAAACCTTGTTTTCATACCCCGCCTTGGGAACCGGGATGCCCCATTTGAGATCCCGGGTGATGGCCCGTTCCCGGAGGCCGTTACGGATCCATGAATGGGTCATCTGCAGCGCGTTATTTGCCCAAAAGCCCTTTACCGAAGCATCCTTGAGCCATTCCTCAAGCCGATCCTTTAGCCGGGGAAGATCGATATAGAGGTGTTTGGTCGATTTAAGAACCGGTTCGGAACCGCAGCTTGAACACCGGGGAGCCTTCAATTCCGTAGGGTCCAGGAGTTTGCCGCAGACTTCACACTGATCCCCCCGGGCATCCGGGGACCCGCAGTGGGGGCAGACGCCCCGGACATACCGATCCGCCAGAAACCTGTCACAATGGCCGCAGTGAAGCTGCTCTATGGTACGCTCCACGATAAAGCCGTGGGCATCCAGTTTTTTGAATATATCCTGTACAATTTCGGTCTGAACCGGCGTTGTGGTCCGGCCGAATTTATCAAAGTTGATATTAAACCAGCGGTAAATGTCCGCGTGGATGGCATAATAACGATCGCATAACTCCCGGGGGCTTACCCCTTCCTCGGCGGCCTTGGTTTCCGTGGCGGTACCGTATTCGTCGGTTCCGCAAATATAGAGGGTGTCGTAACTCCGGAGCCGGCAAAACCGGGCAAAAGCGTCGGCGGACAGAACCTGGATAAGGTTCCCCAAATGGGGGACGTTATTGACATAGGGTAACGCGGAGGTTATTAATCTTCGTTTCATATTCAATCACTATAAAAAGGCGCTGCCGCTTAGTCAAGGTAACCCCCATAGTCCCCCATAGGGGGTTTTAGGCCCCCGGAGCGGGGCGGGTTAAGGACAGACCGCTCCCTCCTTCGCCCGCCGGTGGGTTTCCTGCCCCTGGCGGGCAGATTCCTTTGAATGAGCGGCGCCCTCCTTTAAATGAGCCGCTCGGGCCGTGGCGGATGCCGCGGAAGACAAGGCGGGAGCGACGGATTCCCCAGGGTGCGCCCTTAGGGGCAGGAACCCCCCTTCGGGGGCCGGAGCATTTCCGTGTAATACCGGGGTTCGATCCGGTCCTCTTTGATGCCAATTTTGCGGAGCAGCGCCAAAAGACGGGTCCTGGCCGCGGTTACGGTCCCTCCGGTATCATCATCGGTGACGATTTCCAGTTCCACGAACCAGCCGAGGCCCGCTACTTCGGTGAGTTCCGCGGTGACGCCGGCGCAGTTCCAGGCCCATCCCCGCTTGTTTTTTTCTATGTCCTTTTGAAGCCCCAGCCGGCGGAGTAATTCTTCAAAAGCGGCGGCATCGGATACCGAAAATTCCCGTTCGTCATTTATTTCCACACCCCCCCGGACTTCCTTGACCTTGTAGGTTACCCACAGGGCCCGCGAAACCGTTCCGGCAGGGTCGGTCTTGGTTTCCCTTCGGAGCCGTACCCCCGATGAGGGGGCCGCGCCGCATCCCCCGGGAAAAACCCAATAGGCATCAGCTTTTTCAAAAGAAGTACCCTGCCCGGCACAGGAAGAGAACCGGAGCCGTAATCCGTCGGGATCATCTACCCAGGCTTTTAATTCTATTTCAACGGACACATATACCCCCTCGACGGTAACTATTGGACTTGTCCGAGAACCTCCTCACCGGCATTACCATTACCCGGCTATTGATTTTGTTGGAAAATTTCCTTAAAAGTATCCTGAATTTCAATGAACGCATCGGTAAGCAGGGGATCAAACTGGGTTCCCCGTCCATTGCCGATTATTCTTAGCGCCTCGTCATAGGAAAAGGCTTTTTTATAGACCCTCGCGCCGACCAATGCGTCATACACATCAACCAGGGAAACGATCCGGGCGGAAAGGGGAATGTCATAGTCCTTAAGCCCCCGGGGATAACCTGTTCCGTCAAACCGTTCGTGGTGACAGTAACAAATATCCCGGCAATGTTTTAAATAAAGCGCATCGCTATGGGTTAGAATGGACTCAATGATGTTTTTCCCGATGATGGTGTGGGTTTTCATAATTTCAAACTCTTCCGGGTCCAATTTACCGGGCTTAAGGAGGATCTTGTCGGGGATGCCTATCTTGCCCACATCGTGGAGGGCCACGGATTTGACGATAATATCCGGTTCAAGGCCGCGGAGTTCTTCGGCGTATGGGGAGGATGAATCCATAACATGACTGATCAGGGCCTTTGAAAAAAGCTGGGTTCTTTTAACGTGGCTTCCGGACTCCAAATTACGGTACTCAATGATGTTGGCCATGGCCTGGAGCATATTGTCCAGGGTGGAGGTTATTTCCGCGGCCTTTTCCGCCACCATTTCTTCCAGGCTGTCGCTGTAATTTTTTAATTCGATTTGATTCATCACCCGGAGTTTTACAATTTCCGGCTGAAACGGTTTAGAAATAAAATCCACCGCCCCGGCGGACAGGGCTTCGCTCTCCGAATCCGAAGTGGTGATGAAGATCACCGGAATACGCTTGAGTGAATCGTGGGTTTTTAGTACATTGAGCATCTCATACCCGTTCATCTCGGGCATAAACACATCAAGCAAAATAATCTTGGGTAAAACCTCGGCATGATACAGAATTTCCAAGGCTTCTTTTCCATTTCCCGCGGTAATAACCCGGTAACTATCCTTGAGAATCTCCTCCAGGATCATGAGGTTCATCTCTATATCGTCAACCACCAGAACCGTGGGAATTTTGGCGCCGCTATTACCCATATTGTACAATTACCTTATCGACATTTTTTATAGTCTCCTCAAAACAGGTTTTAAAAGATTCCGGAACCCCTGGTTTTACTTCTCTGTTTTTTATTTGGGTTTCAAATTCCACTGACTGTTTGTAGAGCTCGGTTAAAGACAGATTGGCGGCAATACCCTTGATGGTATGGACTAAGCCCTGGGCTTTTTCATAATCCGTTTTCTCTACCGCCGCCAAAAGCGCCTCCAAATTCGGATCCGCTTTGAATTTATTTAACAATTTTATATAAAGTTTGGTATTCCCCATTACCCGTTTGCGGCCTTCTTCTATATCAACATAGATAATTCCATTATCCGCCATCCGTTTATCCTCCATGAACAATTATATTTGAGGCTGTTTCAAAATCTCAAGTACTGAAACAACAACCTTGGATTTTATACCGCCGACCCTTTACCCCCATATATATGGCACTATTTCCATTTACACACTATATGTTGTGTATAAACGAAGATCGAGACTCTAATACATACTATATATAGTGTTATTGATTTAATAATGCGCTATATATATATCCATGAACGATTACTTATAATTTATATTTTTTGGGGGCAATAGTCTAGTAATTTAAGAATTAGAACAGCAATTCAAAGTTTAAATAGGCATAAAGAGAAAAGACGCCTAAAAGAACTTCCGGGGGGCGGCCCGATACCTTAGTCTAAACAACGGCCTTTATTGGGCCTACGCCGTGGCGCCTTATTTCATCAACACGCTACCGCGTGCGCTTATCGGACGCCTGTCGGCGGGCAAATAGCGGTTCCTCCCGGAGGGCCCCTCCTCTATGTGCCCGCCGGCATCCCAGACGAACTTTTTCGGGCGTCTTTTCTCTCCGAAAAAAAATTACTGTAAAAAAGAGGAAGGCGGCCGGGGACATACCGGGTCTCTGATAGATCCCGGCATACCATGATCTGCCCTATTGCCGTTTTCCGTTATTTCCCTTAGAAACGGATCCTGACCTTGGCGGCGGTCGAAAAACCGTTAAATTCTTCCTTGTCGAGGGCCGCCTGGCCTGACAGGGTCAGGGTAACGCCCTGGAGAAGGTCGTGATCCAGGGTGATGACCGGAGTAAAGGAAACATCCTCCAGGCCGAAAAGACAGGTGAGGTTTACCTGGGTATAATCGTTGATATGGTAAAGAACCGTACCGCAGAGATTGTGCCGGGAGGAAAAGCCCGGCGCGGTTTCGGCATTTCGGGCGGCGGCGGACCCGCTGTAGAGGTATTCCGCGAGGACGTAGAAGTCCCCGTCCAGGAAGGAGTAGTCGAAGCCGGCGTCCGCGGAGAGGCCCCCGATCCCCGCCCCTGCTTCCCGGTCATAGGTGTAGAGGAGGTCCGTGGCAAAACCCAGTTCAAGGTCCGCCTTGAGGGAAAGACCCGCACGGTGGATACCGGCGGGGGAGCCATCCCGGGGGGCCTCGTAGGCGTAAAGAAATTGGACGCTGGCCCGATCCCAGTGCTTGTCGGCGGAAGTCCCGGCGATAAAACCGCCGCCGTCGGAATCGAGGGGGTTTTGGGGAGCAACCGTGAAGGCCAGAATCTTGAGGGTGTCCTGGGGATAAGCGGAGAGGGCGGCCCCCAGGACCGCCCGGGGGCGGGCGTCGGGGAAAAGGAGGTTGCGCGGGTTGAGGAAGTCCGACGGGCTAAAAGCCTGACCGTAGCCGAAACCCAGCCGCAGGAGCCCTATATCGGCGCCCAGCGCGTCTCCCCGAATACGGAAATAAAGCCGTTCCAGTTCCATGGCGGCGGCGTAGTTTTCCCCGACCGTAACGGCCGAAGGGGCAGGCCCGGCGGTTGCGTTTAGGGCGGAACTCCCCGCGACGGCGATGAGGTTAACGGCGCCGTAAAAATCGGCCCTATCCCCCAGGGAAGCCCGCATCCGTAGATTGGCGTACTCCTCCCAATCATAGGCAAAGGGCCGCCCGCCGCCGGGATCCCCCGCAAAACCCACCTTGCTGTCCAGGAGCCCCGAAAATTCCAATCCCTGGGCAGAGGCCCCTCCCCCCGCAGCGCCAAGAAAAAGTATCATCCCCAAAACCAACGCCGCCTTCATCATGATCATGCCTCCTTTGTTTTTTACGATCCGTTATCTTTCCAGGTTCCGGGTGCTGAATACCGAATCCGCGATGGGCCGGTCCAGAGCAACCCTCCGCATCACCATGGTGGTCTTGCTGTTTTTCCGTAAAAGGTCCCGGATCTCGATTTCTACGGGGAAGCGCTTACCCCCGAAGGTTTCCACCTTAAGGAGGTTATACTCCTTGAGTTTCGCCCCCGAAAGGGCAAAAAGTTCGTAATGGAGGCAGTCTCCGGTTTCCTGGTCTATCCATAGTTTCTGTTTTGGATAACTTTCGGTCCGCTTTTTCGCGGAGAGGTCCAGGACCCAGCAATTCCGGTTATTCCAAATTTCAGAACCCGCGAGAACCGGATTATACCGTGCCGACAGCTTCTCGTTTTCAATGGTGTCCTCGTAGGACATATCGGAACCCATCATACTCTCTTTGAGCATGTGTCCCGAAATCAACATCACCTCTTCGGTATCCGGGGAGTACACGTAGAGCCGCCCGCCTTTCTTGAGGTACTTGGTTCCCCGGTCTTCGGGGTTGGTAAATTCGATAAAACTGTCGGAATTTTCCCGCGCCCAGGCTTTCATGGTTTTTACAAAACGCCGGTTCTGATAATCAATGATCATCTCCCCTTCGTACTCGATGGTGGTGTAGATTTCGTTGTCATCCACCCGCCGCAACAGTTCCGCCGCGGACGGGGCCTGTCCGTACACAAAGGCCCCCGCCGTTAAAACAAACACAAACGCGCATACGGTTGCTTTCATCAGGGGCGAAGCCCCTTTCATAAGGAGGGGGCACAGCCCCTTCCAAAAAACGCTTAACCATCCCATTATTTTCATTCTAAACCTCCATTATCTATCGTCGTAACGCTTCCACCGGTTCCACAAAGGCGCTTTTCAGGCTGGGGAACAGGGTGAAAAGGGACGCCGTCAGTACGCCCATGAGCCAGCTTCGCAGCAGGTTGGCGAAACTGAAGTCGAAGAAGATGGCGTTGGCCGCGGGCATTTCCGCGAAGGTGCTTTCCCCGGCAAGGGCGGTCCAGCGCAGGGGGAAGAACTGGCCGATGCCGGTGAGGAGGCCCCCCGCGATCACCCCCACGGTGGCGCCGGCCATGGCGAGAAACAAAGACTCGAAGAAGAAGACCCGCACGATTTCCCCCCGGGTCATACCGAGGCTCCCCATCATGCCGATCTCCTTGATCCGCTCGTGGATGATCATGGTGATGGTGTTGACGATGAGCAGACACGCCACGATGAGGAACACCAGGTAGATCAGGTAAAACAGGGGTTCGTACATATTCATCATGACGATCCAGTACTGATCCCGCCACTCGGTAATCACGTCCTCCGGGCCAAAAATTTTTTCCATTTCCGCGGCGATGCGGGGGCTCTGTTCCGGGGAGCCGGCGTAGACGATGATCTGCTGGGCGGCGTCCTCCAGCACGAGGAGGCGTTGGAGGCGGCCAAAGTCCACGATGATGGTTTCCCCGTCGGCCTTGGCGTAGTCGAAGCGGAATATCCCGCTGACCACGGGGGCCCACATCTTGTCGGAGAACTGGGCCGACACGGTTTTGAGGGGGATGCGGTCGCCGATCCTGAGGCCCGCCTTTTCCGCGAACCGGAGGCCCACGGCGCACTCGTTGCTGTCCGGCCCGGGCCAGCGGCCCTCCAGGAGACCGTCGTTCCGGTCGGTCAGGTTGAAGTAGTTCACCGCCGTCTCTTCCGCCATGTTCATGCCCCAGAGACTTGCGTGTTTTACGAGGCTCTCCTGTAAGGTGGCGTAGGCGGAGATCCGGGGGAACACCGCCCGTACGCCGGGAATGGCCCGGATCCGTTCCGTTACCGCGGCGAGGCTCTGCCCCTCCGCCACGGGGTACTGGACCGGACTGTACTCGTTCTCCGCCTCGTATTGGGCCGACACCGCCCGCACATGGCCCAGCTCAAAGACCTGGATCACCTCGTGCATACTCTTCAACATCCCCTCGATAAGGGACGAATAGAACACGATGAAGAACACGGCGATCCCCACCGCGGCCACGCAGAACATGGTCCGCCTGAGATTGCGGAAAATGTTCCTAAAGGCGATGGTGATAAGGGCCCCTGTTCCCCCCCGTTTATAATTGTTCATATAAACCTCCTCTACCGCCCCCAAAGGGGGGGTCATATCGGGACTAGTCCCGCCCCCGAAGGGGAGGGGCAGAGCTCCTTTCCTCACCCCCGAAGGGGCGTCACTCAAACCTCAAACTTTCGGTGATCTCCATCTTCGTTGCCCGGTTGGCGGGGAGCAGGGCCATGAGGGACGAGAGGAAGGTAGCTACTACGCCGCTGCCTATGATGGCGCCTATCCGCCAGGTTCCCCGGAAGTTGCCCGCGATGCGGTAGCCCATGTTACCCCCCATCTGTTCCATCATCTCCGAGAAGTCCACGCCGTACTTGACCATGGGGATGTTGAGGAGGCAGCCGGCGATGATGCCCAGGACGGAACCGGTGAGGCCCAGGAAGCAGGCTTCAACCATATAAGTGAAGATCAACTGACCGCCGGTCATGCCCAGGGCACGCATCATGCCGATTTCTTTGGTCCGTTCCAGAATGGCCAGGAGCATGGTGTTGGAAATGCCGATGAAGGCCAGGAAAAAAAGAAGGACGGAGAAAATTTTGGTTGACCCCGATTCCATGGCCTCGTAGCCCAGATAGTCTTTCACATAGTCCATCCAGAAAAACACGTCCAGTTCGGCCGGGAGGGTCATGCCCCGTTTTGCCAGGCCCGCGTCCAGCGCGGCGCGGATAACCGCTTTGGTTTCGATCTTGCTGGTCATGTCCGCCGCGCCCAGGGTCTTGTCCCGGATCAGAAGTTCCGTGATCCGGCCTTCCAGCATCATCCCCGCCTCGTCCTGCAGCGCGTCCAGGGGCATATAGCCGATGTTGTAGTTGTTGAAGGGATCCGGGGAATTTACGAGGCCCACTACCTTGGCGTCGATCACCTGGTTCACATGCCGCACCGCGCCGGAAAAGTCCG